>NZ_JBKFAV010000188.1:0-313 GCF_053345825.1 Methylobacterium sp. C33D | reverse complement strand
GGCCTTCGTGACCATCGGCGGCTACGTGGTGGCGGTGTCGCCGCCCATGCAGGCGCTGATCGAGCGGCTGGCGCGGGTCCCGCGCTCCGGCCGCGGCGCGGTCGGGTTCGTGGCCGCCGCCACGATGGTGTCGTCCTTCCTGAGCTGGGGCCTCAGCCTGATCTTCGGCGGCCTCCTGGTGCGGGCGCTGGCGCGCCGGACCGACCTGCGGATGGATTACCGCGCCGCCGGCGCGCCCGCCTATCTCGGCCTCGGCGCGACCTGGGCGCTGGGGCTCAGCTCCTCGGCGGCGCAGCTCCAGGCGAACCCCGCG
>NZ_JBKFAV010000187.1:0-314 GCF_053345825.1 Methylobacterium sp. C33D | reverse complement strand
GCACGGCCCGCGTGGCCGGCCGCGTGCGGGGCGCTCCCGGAGGGGCCGTGTGATGCCGTCGGATCCGACTCGGGCGCCTGAAACCGTCCCGGAATCGCCGGTCTCCGACGATCCGGAGTTCGGATCGTACAGCTCGCCACCCTGCTTCCTGCACGAGCTCGACCCGAGCTTCCTGGGCCTGACGGCGGGGCGGGCGCCTCGACGAGATGAGATCCCTATGCCGGACGCCCCGCGCGCGTCTTGGTCCCTCACGGCTGATCAGGCCGTGGTCGCGCCATCAGGCACCGGCCCGGATGGAGCTTCCGCATGCGAAT
>NZ_JBKFAV010000186.1:0-314 GCF_053345825.1 Methylobacterium sp. C33D | reverse complement strand
CCTCCACCACCTGCACGTGGCAGGCCGGCTTCTTGCCCCACACCTCGTTGACCGCGGTGCGCACGGCCCGGTCGACCGTCTTCTCGACGCTCTCCGGGTCCTTGAGCTTGCCCCGCGACATCCCCGAGAGGGTGCGGGAGACCGCGTCCACCACGGTCTCGATCAGCGGCTCGCCGGACCGGCCGCGGTTCGGCAGGCCGATGATGTCCACGGCCGGCACGCCGAGCACGACGCCGTCCTCGTCGATGGCGATCGCCACCGAGACCAAGCCGGCCTGCATCAGCTTGCGTCGCTCCGGGATCGCCCGGTCCTTC
>NZ_JBKFAV010000185.1:0-314 GCF_053345825.1 Methylobacterium sp. C33D | reverse complement strand
CCTCGCCATCGGCCGGCAGGCGCCGGAGATCGCCCTCGTCGGCGCCCGTCAGCGCATGGACGCGGCGCGCGCCCGGATGCCCGCCTGATCAGGCCGCCGCGGGCGGGGCGTCGAGATCGAGGTCGATGGTGCCGCAATTCTCAAGGAACGTGCCGGTGAGGTGGTAGAAGAACGTCCCGTGGCCGACCACCGCGATGGTGGTCTCCGGCCGGGCCCGCAGCCAGTCGCGGGACGCCGCGACCCGTGCGTCGAACAGGGGGCGCGGCTCCACCGGAAAGCCGCCGACCTCGCAGCCCGGCTCCGCGTGCCCACAG
>NZ_JBKFAV010000184.1:0-315 GCF_053345825.1 Methylobacterium sp. C33D | reverse complement strand
GAAGCCCGAGGTCTCGAAGGGCGGGAAGGCGCCGGAATGCGCTTCCGTATGCTCGACATGGCCCGGCACGGCCTGCGTGTCGGCGCCCGGGGGCGGCGTGGTGAGGGGATTGGGCTGCGCCATGAGACCGCTACACTGACACCGTTCGCTGAGGCCACCGCCGGCGCGGTGACGGACGAAGGCGGACGCCCCGTCGCGGGAGCGTCCACCCGTCCATCGGGCCGGAGCCCGGGAGGAGACCGCGGGGACCGCGGGCTCCGGCGCCGATCAGACGGCGAAGAGCAGCAGCAGCGCGATCAGCAGCGAGAAGATGCC
>NZ_JBKFAV010000183.1:0-316 GCF_053345825.1 Methylobacterium sp. C33D | reverse complement strand
CGCCGCCTCGTACTGGCTCGGCCTGCGGGAGGGGCGCCGTCTGGCCCTCGTTCCCGGCGCCGCGGGGGCCGCGCCCGGCCCGGTCCCGACCGCCCGGACCCTGAGCGACGCGGAGCGGGGCCTGCGCCGCCCCGACCGCTTCTGGATCAACATCGTCCTCACCGCCGCGGTCCTGGGGACGATGGTGTTCCTGGCCGAGAAAGTGCCGCCGGCGCTGATGTCCATGCTCGGCACGGCGCTCGCCCTGGTCATCAACTACCCGCAGGTCGACGCCCAGCGGCAGCGCATCGACGCGCACGCCCGGGCCGCGATCCTG
>NZ_JBKFAV010000182.1:0-316 GCF_053345825.1 Methylobacterium sp. C33D | reverse complement strand
AGGCCTATGTCGGCGCCTACGACTCGCACCATCTCGACGCCGCTGTCCTGCGCGTCGCCCTGTTCGGGGCCCCCGACCCGCGGGAGCCGCGCATGCGCGCGACCCTGGCGGCGGTCGAGCGCGAGCTGGGCGTCGGCGACCTGATCTACCGCTACCGCATGGAAGACGGCCTGGAGGGTGACGAGGGCACGTTCACGGCCTGCGCGTTCTGGCGGGTCGGCTGCCTCGCCCTCGACGGGCGGAGCGACGAGGCCAAGGCCACGTTCGAGCGGCTGATCGCCCGGTGCAACGATGTCGGGCTGCTCGCCGAGGAGAT
>NZ_JBKFAV010000181.1:0-316 GCF_053345825.1 Methylobacterium sp. C33D | reverse complement strand
CGATACGCTTGTCCTGAGCAAAGCCGAGACAAGTTCGGGCGTTCAGCGCTCGGCCTGGGACGCCTATGCGTGGCGGAACTTCGTCGACTCGAACGGCCTGGGCGTCGGCCTCGGGACCAATCGCACATCGAGCTTTCCTCTCGCGGTGCTGTCGAATGTCGGGATCCCGGGAGCCGTCTTCTACGCGCTGTTCCTGGCGTCGGTGTTCGGATTTCGGCGCGGCGCGCCTCGCACCTACGCGAGCGATATCCGCGCTGCCGGCCGCGTCGCCTGCCTCTGCCTGCTTTCCGGCAGCATCATCGCGGGTCCTACGGTC
>NZ_JBKFAV010000180.1:0-317 GCF_053345825.1 Methylobacterium sp. C33D | reverse complement strand
CTCAGGCCCTCGATCACCGCGACGGCGACGTTGTCCTGGGGAGAATGGGCGAGAAGATGCGGCTTGCGGCGCCCTTCGCGATGCCCTTCGCCGGTCGCGGCGTGGCTGCTCATGCGGTCCTCCTGATCTGCGTCGTCGGCTTCTTGGCGGCGACTAGTCTTATATAAGACGTATGATTCGTCGGACGTCAACGGTCGATTGCGGGCGCGCGTGATTTCGGCGGCCGCGGCCCGATCGAGAGCGCGCACAGCCGAACGGGAGGCGACCAGCTCGGACCGGGCCGCGCAGCTCGACCCCGGACCGAGGCGATTGGTGAG
>NZ_JBKFAV010000179.1:0-317 GCF_053345825.1 Methylobacterium sp. C33D | reverse complement strand
GGCGAAGGAGGCTGCCAAGGAGGCCGCCCAGAAGCTCGCCGAGGCGAAGGCCGACAAGGAAGCGGCCCAGAAAGCCGCCGCTGCCGAGAAGGGGGCCGAGCGCAAGGAGGCGCTCGCCCGCGACGCCGCCGCCCGCAAGGTCGCCGACGCCAAGACCCGCAAGGACGTCGCCCTGAAGGAGGGCGAGAAGCCCAAGCACGTCCGTCCCGGACAGGCCGCCAAGGCGGACGAGAAGAAGGCCGACGAGAAGAAGGCGGATCCGAAGGCCGAGGCCAAGGCGAAGGCCGAGGCGAAGGCTCAGGAGGCCAAGGCCGAGG
>NZ_JBKFAV010000018.1:0-136125 GCF_053345825.1 Methylobacterium sp. C33D | reverse complement strand
TGCGCTTCCCGTTTCCTGCTCTCCAATTCTCTGTCCGCTCACCACCTAGCGCGTGACAAGCCGGGCAGCCGACGAATGGCCGCTTGTGGGATGCTCTGGTCGTCATCGGGGCGACCGCATCGGGTCGATAACAGACCGCCCGCTTTTTCGGCGCGCCCTCTTCCACGCAGGTCAACTGCTTTCAGGTACGGACAGTCAGGTCGAGTGGTCGTAACCGCGGGGCACTATAGGCTCCGGCGCGTGCGAGCCGTTGGCTAGGTCCCCGATAACGGAGGTCAGCACCTCCAGCCCGGCCTCGATGTCGGCAGGGTCCACGGTCCCAGCCGGCCACCAGCCCAGGCCGCCCTGGCACCGGATCAGCAACGATCCGATCGGTGTGATGTGGGCCATATTGGACGCATCGGTCGACATGGCCTGCGCCAGCCGCGTGACGGGGTGGCCGGAAGCCTCGACGGCGCGCTCGAAGAGCCGGACGATACCCGGCTCGCACCGGGTAGCGTCCGGATCGACGCTGTGATCGATTGCGATCTCCAACCGGCGGCGCGCGGCTATCCCGTTGAACGCCCCAACGAGTTCCATCGCGGCAGCGCGTCGCCCCGCATCGTCGGATGATTCGACCAGGACCCCGAACGTCACCGAACCCGTGACCACGCAAGTCGGCACGAGCTCGATGTCGAGGCGCATGACGGTGACCGCGACCTCCTCCCGCGCCGACCCGATGCACTCCGCTTCAAGAATGCAATCCGCCGTCCCGGCCAGAGCGTCACGCCGGTCTTTCGTCGTGATCGTAGCCGCTCGGACGGAGTGTCCCTGCAGCGTGACCCGCAGGATCTTTGAACCCGTCAGGGCCGGAACGACCCCGACCGGTGAACCCGACCGCTCCAGCAACGGGCCGGCTTCCGCCGCGACTTCAAGATAGGCGAGGACATCGCCCGCAATTCGCCTCGCGGCCACGGGCCCCTCATGGCTCAGGTCGTGCGCTTCCATAGCTTGCCGCAGCGTGACGCCGTAATCGTCATTGAAGTCCAGCATGTCCGCATCGAACCAGCCCGTGGCGGCCCTGCTGCCGCGCCTAGGTATGCCGAACCGGCCTGCCGCGTCTTTGACGAAGCCGATGACCTCGACCAGATGTCGCAACGGCGAGCCGCACCGGACGAGACGTTCGACGGCCGCGATACCCATAAGCACGCCCAGAGTTCCGTCATAGCGACTGGCGTCCGAAACGGTGTCGACGTAACCTCCGATGACGAGCACCGGGGCGCCGGGGACCGAACCTTCAAGTCGACCGATGAGGTTGCCGGCGGGATCGCGCCGGACCGACAGGCCGGCTTCCTCCATCCAGCCGAGGACGAGCGACTCGCCTTCCCCCTGCTGGGGACTGAAGACGCGGCGCGTCAGGTTCCACGGGAGGCGCTGACCTGGGCTAGGCGTTCGATGTGGTCCATAACCGTATCGGCCGTGCTCACGACGATGCGCCAGTTGTGACGATGACGGGTTCGGTTCGCATGTCGGCCCTCCGCATCATGACGTAACGAGGCCGGGGCCAACCGCGGCCGCCTCGCCGCAGGAAACGGCCGACCCAAACCCAGTGCGGAGGAATCTGACACGCCGAATTTCGCGACGGTCATGCGAAGCGATGTCAGAATGTAACGGTCGCGGCTCCTGGCCCCTGACCCTTTACGCCTTGCATCCGGCCAGCCTTTCGGCCCCGTACGCCGACCTGTCGTGGTGCTGCACCTTTGACCTGACGAATCTGATCCTAGACCGCGGGCCGGACCTCTGGATTCACGGTCCGTGCATGTTGCGGCCGATATCCGATCGGGCTGACGCGCGTGGTCTGCAACCTAAGGGGTCACGCCGACGAGCGGTCGAACTTCATCCCATCCCTGGCCGTCGAAGCATGGTGACGGACCGCACCTTGATACGCTGAGCGTACGGGAGCCGGGCGTGCTGGCGTAGGCCTGCGCCGGTTTTGAAAGGGGACGCCGCGAACAGGCGCTATTGACCTCAGCTCATCGCGCGATAAGCTGAATAGCGTAGTTCGAGGATTCGGCATGGCCCCCACCCCCGAAAAAGAGACCGGCGTGCATCAGTTTCTGCGCCGCTACCTTCCCGATCCGGAGCGGCTGGCAGCCGCGCTGGTGACCGAGTTCAACCTGGTCTCGTGCGGGGAGGACCAGGTCCTGTGCCGAGCCGGCGAGGAAGCCCATTGCGTGTGGATCATCGAGACGGGGGAGTTCTGCATCCGCTCGACGCACAGGCTCGCCGGCCGCGGACCCGGCGACATCATCGGCGAGGCGGCCTTCTTCAGGCCCCGCCCAGATGGCGGCCCGGCGCGGCGCGGAGCCGACGTCATCGCGTTGCGGCGGTCGTCCGCGTGGAGGATCGACCGGTCGGTTCTGGAGGCCCTGGATCCCGAGTGCAGGGCGATGTGGCTGGAGGCCGTCTGCGGCGCCCTCGTCGTCAAGCTCGACGAAGCCGTGGTGCATCGGGCTGCGCTGACCGGCGAGGTCGTGGACATCGAGAGCATGGTCTCGCGGTTCGTCTGCCCGGACGGGGTTCAGGCGGCTCTCGGCGCCATGCGGATGGCCGCGACCAAGATCAAGCCGGTCAACAAGGGCATGGTCGTCTGGTTCAGCGACATCTCGGGGTTCTCCGCCTATGCGGAGGGGCTCGACCCCGCGGCGGCCGCGGCGGCGCTCGAACTCCTGGTCGAGCCGCAGGTCCGCGCGATCAACGCCGCCGGCGGCCAGGTCGACAAGTTCCTCGGTGACGGCCTGATGGCGTTCTGGCCCTGCCCGGACGAGGACCGTTTGGCCAAGGCCGCGAATGCCGCCGCGAACGCCGCCCTGGCGGCGGTGCGGGATGTCGGCCAGGTCGCGGCGGACAACGGCCTACCGATGGGCCTGCGCATCGGCCTGCATCTCGGCGAGGCGATCGTCGGCGATTTCGGTGCGGCGGGACGGAGCTCCTACACCATCATCGGCGAGACGGTGAACACGGCGAGCCGGTTCGAGCAGTACAAGCCGAAGGAAGGACAGCCGAACGGATCCGTGCGCATCAGCGACCGGATTTTCGGCCGTCTCGATGCCGATTGCCGAGCGCGGTTCAGTACCGAGCCGTTCGCCATGCCGGCCAAGCATGACCGTGCCTACCCCGCCCACTTCTCCATCGACTGAGGAAGGACCGACCATGGCCTGGGACGTCTCGCGCAGCCGCACGCGCATCGCCAACCTGATGAACACCGTGCCGAAGGCGGCGGTGGTCGTCGAGAATTTCGATCAGGGCTACCTCACCCGGCGACGGGCCGACCTGATGGCTCGCGGAAAACTCCTAGGCCGGGACGAGGCACCGATCTTCAGCGTGCCGGATCGGAAGGCCATCCTCGTCGATGGCGTCCACGTCTACGTGAACCTCATCGACTATCACGACGCGATGCTTGAGGACGGACGCGAGACCGAGGCCGCCAGCCGGCGCCTCATGCAGTTTCTCCACCTGCACTACTCGGCGGCCGACCGCATCGTCGCTGACTACGAAGCGCAGCGTGTCGATTTCCACGGCCCTCGCCTGCACGCCGTCGTCGTGACGCCGCTCGGCGACGAGCGTCAGCGCATCCTCCGCGCCATCGCGATGGCGAACGCGCTGAAGGAAACCATTGAGGAGGCTGCTCCTCGCCTGGGCAAGTCCAAGCTGAGCACCCGCGTGCGCATCGGCATCGACACCGGGAAGGCGGTCGCCATCAGCAGCGGCAGGAAGCACGAGCCGGAACCCCTCTTCCTGGGTCGGCCGGCGAACTACGCGGCCAAGATCGCGGCGGGCGACATGCCGGGGATCTTCCTCAGCGACAACGCCCGCGCGGTGCTCGGGCAGAACCGCACCGGCTCGCTGCTTCAGGAGCGCGCCATGGCCCTGTCCGAGAGGGACCGCATCCAGTTCCTCAACGAGAAGCTGGGGCGCCCATACTGGATGCAGGACACCCAGCCCATCCGCGCTCAGGTCGACGCCGCCATCCGGGCGTTGCAGACGGACCGAGTGCTCATGGAGAACCTCTCCGAGGCGGTGTTTCACTTCCACCACCACGAGCCCCCGCTCCGCACCATCGATTTCGGCCTCTTGGTGCCGAGCAACTCGGTGCGCATGCCCATGATGTCGGTCTTCGCCGACCTGGACGGCTTCACCGCATACGTGGACCGCTGCATCGCCTCGCATCAGATCGCGCCGATGGTGGCGAACCTTCACGTCATCCGAGGCGAGCTCGCCGCGGTCGTGAAGGATGACTTCAACGGCAGGAAGGTTCGCTTCATCGGCGACTGCGTGCACGGCATCGTCGCCGAGGGCTCGCGTTACGAGACCGACAAGGCCGCCTCGGTCGAGACGGCTGTCAGGATGGCGGGCGGCATCCGCTCGTCGTTCAACCTGTGTCAGGCGATGCTCCCGGGCATCGCCGACCTGGGCATCGCCATCGGGCTGGAACTGGGACCGACGCCAGTGACGCGGCTCGGGATTCGAGGGGACCGGAGCGTCCGGTGCGCCTCCAGCCGCGCGGTTTCGGGCTCGGAGGCCCTGCAGCAGGAGTGCTCGGGCATCGAGACGAGCCTCGGTCCGGCCGCCAAGGAAGTCGCCCATTCCCGCGTGAAGCAGATCTTCCGCACTGGCAAGGCCTCCAACCTCGACTACGAGGCCGTCGATGCACTGCTTGGGACGCCGGCGGCACCGGCCGTGTCGAGGTTGGCGGCTGCGACCCCGGCCATCCGGCGCCCGGAGCCGGAGCACCGCTTCCATGGCAACGGCTGACAGCCCCTTTCGGCTGGCAGTCGCGGAAGCGCCAGCCTGGTTCCTGGTTTACGCCACGTCCATCCACCGGATGACCGGCTTGGCGACCGTCACCCTTAACGCCGCCACGGCGGCGTTGAGGGTCGAGCTTGAGGTGATGCAGGTGGGTGGGGCTGTCCGGGTGCGTGAGCGCGCTCCGGGCACGATCTTTCCCGTTCGCTGCTTCGAGCGGCATATCGAGGGTGGTGGCTGGTTCTGCCTCGGTTTGCCCCAGCACACGACCGTGACGGATCCGCAGTCGGCCGCGGGATGGTGGAACCGGCTGGAAGATTTCCTGCGCATGCAGCGAACGGCAGCCCAGACCGGACTTTGGCCCGAGCAACACGCCCTGTCGCATGGCGAGGCCGGCTTGCATCATCAGCTGGCTCTGGATCACGCCGAGAAGGCCGGCCTCGTCGACGCGTACGAAGCCTTCATGCAGGGTGACGCTTCGGTTCTGGCCTCCCTTGATCCGCTTTTGAGAAAGACGGGCGACCGTCTCCGAAACGGCCGTTGTCCGTGCCCGTGCGGCCGCAGGCGCCGGGATGGGCACGCAATCTTGAGGCGAAACTGCCCGCATCGCGATGACGTCGTTGGCGTGTTGCGACAGGAGAAGCTCCGCAAGAAGGAGCTGTCCCAATTCGTGGCTGACGCGAAGCGCCGTGGCATGACCTGTTGCGGCACCATGCAGGTCTGCCCGCTTCAGTGACCGACGGACCCAGACGCGCCCGGCATGGCCCTGCCGGACGCATGCGCCGTTGAGAGAACGCCCACATTCACCATACCTTTGCGGATGGGTACCCGACCGAATCAGTCGGTGGTACGCTGATCCGCGAAGTGGCTGACAATGGCAGATCGACAATGTCTTCGACTTTTGGCTCCTATATCGCTGCCCGCAGAAAGCAGCTTGGCATAAGCCAAAAGGAATTGGCCAGCATGATCCAGAAGGAGGATGATGATCGGCCGATCACGCCACAGTATTTAAATGATATTGAAAGAGATAGAAGGCAGCCGACATCTGACCATATTATTAGCCAATTTTCAGAAGCCTTGAAGGTCGAGGCAGACTATCTTTTTTACCTATCGGGCATATTGCCATCTGACGTCAGGAAGGCAAACATTCCACGAGAGGATGTCGTGCAAATGTTTAGTGCATTCCGTCGGACATCCAAGTAAACTCTCAGGATGGTCTCTTGGGTGGCAGACAGGACGGGGCGGTTCGGCACGCGTCCGTATTATCTGGAGAAAGACCTCGACCAAGCTTGCGAGGTCATCGTTCGTCGTTTTCTGGAAGACAGGGTGGGCCGCATCCGCTTCCCGCTGACCACAGACGAACTCTTCGTGCTGGTCGAACAAAATGTTTCTGATCTCGATGTATATGCCGACCTGACCGATGACGGGTTTGACGTCGAAGGCGTCACCAATTTCGCCGTCGGAAAGCAACCTGAAATCAAGGTATCCGGAACGCTCTCCGAAAGCGCCTCACGGGAAAATCGCTACCGAACGACGCTCGCCCACGAACTGGGTCATGCCGTCTTTCACGACGAAGTTTTTCAAATGCGGTTCGCGTCAGGTGACCTGTTCACCGACCGGGCAGGCGCTCGCGTCGTCTGCAAACGCGATACGATGGTGGACGCCCCCCAGTCTGATTGGATGGAGTGGCAGGCATCCTATGCCAGCGGCGCTTTCCTGATGCCCCGTGAGACGCTCAACGGAATACTCCGGCCTCTCGTGATCGCGAGCGGAAAACTCGCTCCCTTCCTGGTAGGATCAGAGCCTGCCAATATTCTGATTGCCGCCGTCATCGACGCCTTCGCCGTATCGCGAGACGCTGCACGGGTGCGCCTCACCAAGTTGAAATACCTCTCGGATCGGCCAGCCCCGGCGACGCTTTTCGACTGATACGCCGCGGCACACCACTCGACCGTTCGCTTTCTGGTTGCAAAAGCCGTGAATTCGAATTGCAAAGCTTCGAATCGCGTGGGATTCTGAGCGCTCGCTATCCGGCTATCTGGCTATCCGGACTTTGGGTCGATGCGGACGATGGGCAACACAGAGGCATCACGCGTCCGCGCCGACGGCCGGAGGCAGCTTCTCGTCTACCTGCCTCCGGAGCTCATCAAGGACCTGAAGAAGCTCGCGGTGGACGACGAAACGACTGCCTCCGCCATCGTGGAGGAGGCGGTGCGCCAATGGGTCAAGAAGAGAACGTCGGTGAACCGTGACGAACACGCGGCCGACTGAGGCGGGGCATGTGTGGCGATGAGGCCGGTGGTTTGGACACCTCTTGTTCGGTTCCCCCTGTTCTGGAGCCTGTTCGTCATCGGATACGCCGGGTCCTATTTTCTTCCTGTACTGTCGAGCCGGTCGAACCTCGCGCTCGTCGGTGCGGTCGGGGGCGAGATCGGGCGCGGTGACTTCGCCAACGTCGGGCACCCTGAGTTCGCCTTCGCCCTGGCCTGCGCCATCGTCTCGACGGCCGTCGGGCTGGCCTTCGCCACGCTGATCGCCCACGTCTTGGCGATCCGGATATCGCTCCGGCTGGCCCGGAAGCAGTTCGGGGCCGACGCCCCGGACGAGAAGGCATTCCTGGCCAACTTCGACCGCATCAACCAGAGACTGTCTCGCCATGGCCTCGTGGGGCATGCCTGGCAGGAGTTCGCCAAGACGTGCATGCGCGATCAGGTCGTGATCCGCACGATGAGGCCGGCCTCGTTCTTCGGTCCGTCCGTCGTCCGCGAGCGCCTGATGGGCATGAAGCTCATGCCCACCGTCCCCGGCTACTTCGTCGGGCTCGGGCTGCTCCTCACCTTCGTCGGCCTCGTCATCGCGTTGTCGAAGGCGGCGGCGGGCGTGGCCGGCTCGCCGGAGGGGATGACGCAGTCGCTGCGCGAGCTCCTCGACGCGGCGACTTTCAAGTTCTCGACCTCCATCGCAGGGCTCTTCTCGTCGCTGTTCCTCGCGCTCGTCTTCAAGGTCTACTCGATCATCATCGAGACGGGCTTCGACCGGTTCTGCCATCGCATCGAGGACCGCACCCACTTCCTGGCCCCCCAGTACGTGCTGACGCAGCTGGCCGCCTCGAACCGCGAGCAGGTCGAGCAACTCAAGAACATCAACGACGCCCAGTTCTTCGACCGCCTCGGCCAGGTCATCGGACCGGCGCTGGAGGCCGCTGTGGGCCGGGCGGTGACGCCGCTGGCCGACCAGCTGCAGGCGACCGTCGGAAAGCTGGAAGACAACAGCCGGACCGGCACCGAGGGCCTCATGAACAAGTTCATGGACGCCCTCCATGGCGGGGCCGGAAACGAGCTCAAGGACCTTTCTGCCACGCTCGCCCAAACCAAGGACGCGCTCGGTGCGGTCAAGTCCGACCTGGCCGGTTCAGCGCAGGATTTCGCGCGGCGGATGTCCGAAGCCACCGAGCGCTTGGCCGGCCTCATCTCGGATGCCGGCAACCAGTTCCAGGCGAACAATCAGGCGAGCCGGGAGACCATCGAGAGCCTTCTCAGGTCGCTCGCGGCCTCGGCCGACGCGACCCGGGAACGCCTGGACCGCGACATGGCCGAAGCGGGACGGATGGCGACCACGGCCGTGCGCGACAGCATGACGGGCATGCTGGACCAAGTCGAGCGGCAGATGGGCTCCTTCCGGGAGACCGTCGCGGCCATTCAGGACCAGATCGGCCGCGAGGCCGAGGCCGCCGCCGCGCGGTCCCGCGAGGCCACGGCGCAGACCGTGGCAGCCGCGGGCAAGGCCGCCGCCGAGACTGCCCAGGCGATCAAGTCCGGCTTCACGGAAACCGTCGAGAAGTTCGGTGCGGACGTCGACAGGATGTCGGCCGCCCTACGCTCGTCCGAGCAGGCCTTCGCCTCCCAGACGGCCGCCGCGAGGGAGACGGTGGACCGGACGAACGAGGCATCGGTCGCGTTCGGGAGGGTCGCGAGCGACGTCACGGCCGCCTCGACGCCCCTGCTGCAGGCTTCGGAAAGGATCGCCGTTTCGACCAAGGCGATGGAGGAGGCGACCCGCGGTGCGGTCGAAGGGCTCAGGCTCGGTCAGGACGCTGCCAAGTCGCTCGCCGACCGCCTGGAGCAAGGCCACCAAGCGGTCGAGACGGCTTGGCGGTCCTACGAGGAACGGTTCGGCACGGTCGATCAGGCCCTTTCGGACGCGGTCCGAGCCCTCGCCTCCGAGACGGCCAAGCAGCAGGAGAGCATCGCGTCGTTCGCGGTCAAGATCGACGAAGGATGCAGCCTTGCCGTCCAGCGGCTGCAAGCCATCGCCGGCTCATTGGCGGAGAACACCGACGACCTCTCCGAAA
Source organism: Methylobacterium sp. C33D (assembly GCF_053345825.1). Classification (NCBI taxonomy): domain Bacteria; kingdom Pseudomonadati; phylum Pseudomonadota; class Alphaproteobacteria; order Hyphomicrobiales; family Methylobacteriaceae; genus Methylobacterium; species Methylobacterium sp. C33D. Next base: position 126,989 of record NZ_JBKFAV010000018.1, on the reverse strand, counting down.
CGTTCGATACCTTCCTCGCGAAGGTGCAGAAGATGGCCGCTGAGGACGCGTAAGGCCAAGCCATGCTCAGCACCACAGAGGAACAGGCCGAAGAGTCCGAGAACTACTTCATCTCCATGACCGACATGATGGTCGGCATGCTGTTTATTTTCATCATCATGCTGATGGTCTTCGCCCTGAACTACCGAAAGGGCGACGACGACTCCAAGAGGATCAAGGACTGCCTGACGGAGCTGCTGACCAAGAACGCGGTTCTCAGCGCCGACATCAACGACAAGGTCAACAAGATCCAGGGCGACGTGCGCAACCAGATCGAGGCGCTGGAACTCGCCGCGGACCAGCGCCGCCGCCTGCTCACCGACATCAGCAAGCGCCTGATCGCGCAGGGGCTGGCGGTACAGGTGGACGAGCGTAACGGGGTGCTCCGACTGACCGAGGACGCCGTTAGGTTCGCCCCAAACCGATCCGATCTCGACGCCCGTGCGCGCGACGCCCTGACCCGCATCGGCCGCGTCCTCACCGACGTCGTGGCCGAGTACGCCGCCTGCAAGCAGGGTCGTACGGAAGCGTGCGGCAAGTTCCAGGGCGCCTCGCTGGAGACCATCTTCATCGAGGGGCACACCGACACGACCGGCGTCCCGGACCTCGCCGAGCGTGACCGTCGAAACTGGCTGCTGTCCACCGAGCGCGCGACAGCGACCTACCGCGAGATGACGGCGGGGTCGCCCGATCTGCGGGACTTCCGCAACCGGCGCGGGGAGCAGATCGTGTCCGTATCGGGGTACTCGTCGACCCGGCCTATCGCCTCCGGCGAGGACCGCGAGGCTTGGGAGAAGAACCGCCGCATCGACCTCCGTTTCGTGATGGATGCCGACACGACGATCAACCTCAGGGACATCATCGCCCTCAACGATGAGGTGAAGGCGCAGATCAGCCGCTTGGCGGCGATCAGCCAGGACAGCATCGCCGCATGCAAGTGAAGAGCGCCATCGCGGAGATCCGCACCCGGCCGTCGACGTTTCCGGCGTTGCCGACGACGGCAGCGCTGGCGATGGTCGCCCAGGAGATCCCGGCCCCCACCATCGAGGTCGAGCCGGCACCGCCGCCGGATCTCGACCAGATCGCCACGCGGATCATCCAAGCCTTCTCCGCGGGCGCTGTCCCCGAGCGCAGAGACGTAAATCTCGCCCCGTGGTGCCTGTGGGACGGGAAGAGGCCGCTGGTCCGAGAGCCCACCGTCCTTGCCAGATTTCTCGCCCACGTGCGGACGGCATCTCGCAAGTCCACCTTCAGGCGCCTGGCGTCCGCGTACATCGTGCGCTTCGACCCGAGCGAGGCGGACCGACCCACCTCCGCGCTCAACGATATCGCCGCCACCCTTCGCGACCTCGCGTCCCGCATGACCGGGCCGCTCACCGAGGCTGCCCGCCACCTCAACCTATTCGACCCTCGGACCGCGCCCCGCACGATTGCCGGCATCGCGCTCGACCGGAAGATCTCCCCGAGCCGGGTCCTGGCCGATTTCGGGATCCAGAACCTCGGCGCCGAGGCCGGCCTGGCGGAAGCCGCCTTCCTAGCCGGCCTGGACCGGCAGAGGACGGACAGGTCGCTCAGCCCCCAGGCGAGGCTCGCGTCAATCCAGGCTTGGGGCACGAGGCAGGACGGGTCGGTCATCTTCGAGCATCGGCGCGGGACCTACGTCGACGCCCTGGTGCTGCCACTGGCCGATGTCGACGTGGACCGTACGGCGATGGACGCCACCCTGAAGTTCCTCGTCGCCCGGTTCGGGGACCCCCGTTTGAAGCAGGCGCGCTGGCAGCCGATGACCAGCAAGTCGACCGTTCTGAAATGGCTGACGGCGCTCTCCCTGCGGCAATTCCTCGATGTCGTCGACCAGGGTGCCTACGACTTCCAGTGGCGGTATCGCCGCGCCTTCTGGGAGGCCGTCCATAGGCGCGGCCTCATCGACGATGCCTGGGTCGTCTTCGATGAGGTCGGGGACCGGACGGCCAAGCGTCTATTCGACGTGAAGGCACCCTACGCGCGTTGGACGAGCGGCGGCCGCAAGCCAATCGAACGCGGCCATGCCGTACTGCTCCTCAAGGTCGGTCGAGGCGTTGTCGCCGAGTGGAGCCACAACGGCCGCTGCAACATCTGGCACGACAGGGCCGATCCGACGGCCCCGGCCCTGAGCAAGTCCCTGTACGATACGGACGAGGTCCGCGTGGGCCGGCAGAGCACCCCGCAGTTCAAGGTGGCGGAGATCACGCACGCCGGGTCCGAGGGCTACAATTGGCAGGTGAAGGTCGCGAACGAGATCTTCCTCCTCACGAACGTGCGCGTGATGGAGTCGGAGTACAGGGTGTGAGATGGCGCTGAAGCTTCGGACCGAGTGTCGCCCCGACCATGTCGAGGTCACCCTGGTCGAGCCCCCACGGGTCAGGATCCCCCTTTTCGGCAAGGCCAGCATCAGGCCGGCTGCCGAGTGGGCAAGCGTTCCTGAGCCGTTGGCGCAAGCCGTTCGGCGGCTTCTTCCTCTGGTTGCGGAGGGTCAGGCTGAGTGGAAGGGTGACGCCCTTCTCATCGCTAACGCCGCCGCCGCGGACCTGCCATCCGGTCTGGCTTCGATGATGGGGATGCCGGAGATCGCTCCGCTAATCGTGGACATCGCTTTCCGGGGCGCAATCAGCGACGAGAAGAGCCGCATCGATACCGAGTGGCGCGAGACGTCCTACGGCCGGATTACGCCGCTCCGTACCGGGATCGAGGTCCGCTGGGGCGAACGGTCGGGGCGCCTGACAGCCCCGCTCTATCGACTGCTCGAAGCCATCGAAGGCTACAACTCGACTTCCGGCCAGGACATCGACGCCAGGGTCGCGCGATGGAGCGAGGTCACCTCGGCGCTCGCGGTCGTGAACCCGGATTCCGTTAAGGCGGACAGCTACACGAAGGGCCTGACCGTCTTCCAGGCGGGATCCTTTGCCCTGGACGTCACGCGGAGGGGTGACGCGATCGATTTCGTGCCCGTGCTCATGAGCCGGGAACGGGCCCGTTCGCTCGAAGACGACGCCCCCGTGATCGAGGAGGATGCCGACGTCGCGGGCGGGGCCTTCGACGAACTGGTTGACGTCGAGACCTCGACCCTGCTCGCCCATGCCGACCAAAGTGCCTTCGAGCGGACGTTCGAGACCGCCGCCGGCGTGAGGCGGGCCTACAACCTACGCCGGAGTACGTACCTCCTGGTGGATCCGGGCCTGCAGAAGGCGCTCGAAGTCGTCCGGACCATGCGAACCGCCCCGGAGGACCGCAAGCGCGCCTTCGTGAAGAACCCGAGGACGCAGATCGCCCTGGATCTCGGCCTCGATCCCGGTGACCCGACGGTGTCGGCGCTCTTCGTCGAGACGAAGCAGTATTCTGACCGTGTGATCGGGCTGGGCGTCTGGGAGAAGCCAGAGCTCTCTTGGCTGTCGAAGGCCAGCACGGAATGGCTGCCCGAGAAGTTCCCGGTGGTGGTCGAAGGTCGCCGTTCCGAGATCACCCTGAAGGACGCGCGGCAGCTCGCCACTGATGTCCCCAAGGCCGAAGTCGAAGGCCGGGAGCGGGTCGCCTGCGGTGACGGCGAGCTACTGGTGCCGGTGGCGCGGGATATCCTCCGACAGGTCGCCGACGTCATCCACGAGCGGCAGCCCGTCGATGAGAGCGTGCAGCCTGCCGACGATGACGAGCCGGCCGTCAGCACGTCGGCCGCCGGTACGGCGGGTCCGCGCGAGCCGGTAGTGGTCAAGATCGAGACCAACTTCGAGGACGTCACGTTCGAGGTGACGCGCAAGCCGCGGCCGACAGTGATCAGCGATGGTTTGCCGACGGACCGCATGGGGCGGACGAGCTTCAAGCCGCACCAGGTCGAAGGCTTCGCCTGGCTCGTCGGAGCCTGGAAGGCCGGCTGGCCTGGTGTCCTGCTGGCCGACGACATGGGGCTTGGGAAGAGCTACCAAGGCTTGGCCTTCCTCGCCTGGATGAAGGCGAACCGCGAAGCGGCCAGGGCCAAGGCAGCCGCGGGCGTCCCGAAGGGGCCCCTTCTCATCGTCGCGCCGACATCCCTCCTCCAGAACTGGATCAAGGAGGCCGAGAAGCACCTCGCACCGAACGCTTTGGGTGAGAACCGCGCCGACGTTTTCGGTTCCAGCATACGCAAGTTCCGAAACCCGGATCAGGCTGCCCGAGACCAAGGCGAAACGCTGAACTGGAGGCTTTTGGAGAAGCAGGACTTGGTCCTGACGACCTATGAAACGCTCGCCGACAATCATGTATCGTTCGCGCGGGTCGGCTTCTCGGCGGTGCTCTTCGACGAGATGCAGAAGGTGAAGGACCCGGGGACGCTCAATACCTGGGCCGCGAAGGCCGTGAACGCCGATTTCGTGCTCGGCCTGACCGGCACGCCAATCGAGAACCGGATCGAGGATCTTTGGTCGATCATGGACCGGGTTTTCCCCGGCTTCCTCCGAGACCTGAAGACGTTCTCGAACACGTACAAGAGCGGCGACATCGACCGCTACCGGGACCTTTCGGACCGGATGATGAAGCCTCTGGACGGCGCGCCGGCGATCATGCTGCGCCGGATGAAGGACGACGTCCTGGAGGGCTTGCCGACCAAGACCGTCACGCCGTACCGGACAGTCATGCCGGACGTGCAGGCGAAGGCTTACGGCGACGTCGTTGCCAAGGCCCTCGGCATGGAAGGTCCGCGGGCTCGCGGTGCCATGCTCGAAGTCATCCAGAATCTCCGAGGCATATCGCTTTACCCGGGGGACGCACTCTCGGACGATCTTCTGTCCGTGGCCGGCTGCGAGGCGTGGATCGCCAGGTCAGCCCGGCTGGGAAAGTCCTTCGAGGTGCTCCGCGAACTGGAGCGTCTAGGTGAGAAGGGGCTGATCTTCGTGGAGCAGCGAAGCATGCAGGCGCAGATGGCGAACGCCATGTCGACGATGTTCGGCATGGAGCGACCGCTCATCATCAACGGGGACACCCCCGGTCATCGGCGCCAGGACATGGTCGACGATTTCCAGGCGAGGCGTCGCGGCTTTGACGCAATGATCCTGTCTCCGAAGGCCGCGGGCGTGGGCCTGACGATAACGGCGGCGAACCACGTGATCCATCTCAGCCGTTGGTGGAACCCGGCCGTCGAGGATCAGTGCAACGACCGCGTCTATCGGATCGGCCAGGAGCGCCCCGTGACCATCCACGTCCCGATGGCCGTCCACCCGGCGCTCGGGGACAAGACGTTCGACGTGACGTTGGATAGGCTTCTGGACGGGAAGCGGAGAATGTCCCGTAATTTGCTGATGCCGCCCGTGTCGGACAGCGATCTCGATCAGGTGTTCGCGACGGCATTGGCAGCATAGGCGGAAATCATGCGCGTCTTCGCCAAGCGGTTCTACGGCTTCGATCCCGAGAGGCATCCCGTCATCGCCTTTGGAAAGGCCGGAAACAGGGACGCCCTCATCACCGCATCGTCGCCGGGCGACCTCATCGTGTTCGTTGGGACCCAGGGCGAACCGACCGCCGAGCATGAACGTGGCCGTCTCCTTGGCATGGCGGAGTTCGCGCGCATTCCCGTCGATGTCCGTGACGTGATCGATCCTGCCAGAATGGACCCGAGCTTCTATGCCGCCGATGGATCGCTTCTATGGCCCAAGGGCCTCCCGATCCTTCGCGCTTGGCGGTTCGCGGACCCACGACTGAAGCTGATCGACGTCCTTCGCGAGCAGTTGACGTTCGAGGCCACCGTCCGTGCTGTCCGGCTCGATGAGACCGATACGCGCGCGGTGCTGGCGCTGCCCAAGACGGAGGTGACGGTTCCCCTGGTCCCGAGTGTCGCGAGGCTGCTGGCCTTGAGCGACGCCCTGGCCTCCAATCTTCCCACGACCGGACCGACACCGACAGACTGGACCGGGACCGTCACGAGGACCACGGAAGCCGACGCATGGACCTACGCGATGCGTTTCGGGAAGCGCGGCGTGTGGAAGGTCGGGCACACTCAGGACATCGATCAGCGCCTGAAAGAGGTCAACAAGCACGTACCCGTCGAGGAAATCGGTGAAGGCTGGAACCTCGCCCTGAAGCAATATTGGCCGAACTCGGTCGCCGCGCATGCGATGGAGCAGCGCGTGTTCCAGAGCCTGATGGCTTCGAGGACCGTCGACGAACGTGTCAGATGCACCGAGACTCAAATGCTATCGGCATGGACATCCTCGTTGGCAGGCTGAGGCAGGGATGCAGCCTCAGCCTGAACCATCATCCGCAAGGACCAACCGGCTCCCGGCCGCCGCCGGGCTGAGAGTCGCCGAACTCGTTGCTGAGGCCCTGCAGGGACGCCTGCCATGCCGATAAATCTCGTCAACGAGGGACGGGCGGCGACTGCGGGCGAGCCCGGCATCACCGTGCTGCAGTCAGTCAGGCTCGTCCTGAACGAGCGTTCCGGCGAGGTGTTCGGAAACGCCCCCGGGTGCGCCCAAGGCTTCGTGGATCTCGGGACGGGGGACTAACCCGCCCGGCGCGCCAGGTCCTCGAGGATCAGGCCCAGCGCCACCCCGGCAGGGTCCGCGCGGGCGGCGTCGTAATCCGCCGGCGTCGGCGTCCTGCCGGAGTACCGAGGGTGCAGGTCACCCGGCTGCCGGTAGACGGCGCAGTGGATGCCGCGGACTGGGTTGACCCGAAGCCACGCCCAGGGCTCGACGCCGAGCTCCTCGGTCTGGGCTTCGGTGAGGAGGCGGCGGCAGGAGCGGCCGCGTTGCTCCCTCACGCAGGGATCGGCGGCGCATCTCAAGTCCATGATTATCCGGTCTCAGACGCTCGCGCATGAAGAATGACTGGCGAAAGCTCTTACAGTTAACGAACGGACGGTTAGTCACCGTATTTCTATCCGTTTCGGCCGATTCACCATGGCTGCTCACAAGCAACGGCGGCGAACTTGCGGCTGGCCGAATCGGGCGTAATCTATCTGTTGGAAGGGTCACCAGAGCCGATAACGGCTAAGTGAACAGTGTTCAATTTCGGCCACCGCCGGCTCTTTGAACACTGTTCAGAACAGACCCACCGCGCGGGCCCAAAGACCGCAACCTGACGAGCTCTCCCGAACGCGACGACCCAGACGGCACCGGATACGCAGAAAGGCCCGCAGGTTGACGACCCCTCAGACGCCCGACGAGCTCCAGCGGCTCGTCCTCGACGCCTTCCCCGGCGCAACGCTCGCCGACGCCAAGTCGGCCCGGCACAGGATCTACGCGAACGACCACTGGTTCGGCGACGTCGCCCCGGCGATGTGGGACCGCGGCTGGGCCGTCTACCCGCAGACGCGCCGCGCCGCTGACGGCCTGACCGCCAAGCGGGTCCCCGCCAGCATCGGCGGCACGATGATCAAGACGTCGCTCCTGGCGACGCGCATGCCCTCGGCGGTCGAGCGCGACGAGTGGTGCCGGCTCGCCCCCTCGCACAACGTGGCCTTGTTTCTCGGCCCGGCCGAGGGCGGTCCCATCGCCATCGACATCGACATCCGCATGCCGGAGATGTCGAAGGCCGTCGAGGACATCGTCCGCGAGATGCTGCCGGCGACACCGTTCTGGCGCGGTTCCGACGGCGCCAAGCGGGTCGTGATCTTCCGCTCCGACCCGGCCGACCCAATCCGGCGCAAGAGGGAGCACAAGCTCCTCGACAAGGCGGGCCGGCCCGTCGTCGACAGCTACGGCAAGGCCTGCGCCATCGAGATCCTCAGCGCCGGCAACTCGGTCACGCTGCACGGCCTGCACCACGCCACCGGCGCCCCCTTCCGCTGGGAAGCGCCCCCTGTCCTGCAGGGGCCCGAACACGCCCCCCTCGTCACCGCTGCCGCCCTGCGCGCATGCCTTGAAGCCATTTCCGAGCGCGTCGTCGAGCTCACCGGCCTCGGGCGCGGCTACGACGTCACCGGCGCCCGGCTCGCTACCGGCGAGGTCACGGCCGCCGTGACCAATTCGTCAGGCGTCGTCGTCCCCGGCAACCGCGAGGGCGTCGCCGACACCACCTACGGGCGCAAGGGCAAGGTGACCGACGGCCGCGAGCCGTACGTCCGCTCGCGCGCGTTCCGCTACGCCATCGCCAACCGCCCTCTCCTGGCCACTGAGGCCGGGCGCCACGCCGTCGCCGGCCGCCTGTTCGAGGAGTGCAAGGAGGTTTTCGACGGCCTCGGGTCGGGCCGCTACAGTGCCTGGGGCGATGAGGGCGGCCGCGGCGCCAACGCCGGCAACTCCGTCCTCCACGACTGCCGCGCCAAGCTGGAAAGCGCCCGCCTCACGCTCGCGGAGACGCCCGACCGATTCGTCAGGACCGTCGGCCGGGACGAGAGCGGCCGCAAGCAACTCGCGGTCCGGACCGGCGTCGGCATCGACCGGGGAGCCGACGACGAGCTCGGCTGGATCGAGCCCGACACCGTGTCCCTGTCCGCCATCACCGCGCACGACCAGGCCCGCAAGGCCGCCGAGCGCGCCCTGCTGGGCAAGGAGGGGCGCGAGGAGGGGCAGCGCCGCGTCGCCCGCGAGGTCCGCGCCACCATCGACCGGTTCCTCGACCAGGCCGATGCACAGGCCCGCAACGCCAAGGCGCCCCTCACCAAGGTCATCCTGATGCGGGCGCCCGTCGGCGCCGGCAAGACCAGCACCTTCATCGAGCGCATCGCGGCCCGTCCCCGACGGGGCAAGCCCGTCGTCATGTTCCTCCCGTCCTATGCCAACATCGAGGAAGCCGCCTCACGCGCCGAGAACCGCCGGTCAGCGGCGGCCGCTGCCTCGACGCCGGCGTTCCGTCAGGCGGCCGCCGAGGTGCGGGCGCAGGCCGACGCCGCTGGCCTCAAGGTCGGCATCCTCAGGGGCGTCGAGCGTGCCGGCTGCACGCGTGTCGAGCAGCGCCAGGTCCTGCGCAACCAGGGCGCCCCGGCGCACGACCTGTGCTCGGCCAAGGTCGCCGCCATCCGGGGTATGGAGAAGGAGACGCTGTACTGCTCCGACCATCCTGAGGCCGGGGGCACGTGCCCCGTCATCGCCGACCGCAAGGCACTGGCCGCCTGCGACCTGGTCCTGGCTCCGACGGTGTTCCTGACCATCGGCCTGCCGCCCGAGTTGAAGGAGGAATGCGTCGCCCTCGCGGTGGACGAGCGCTGTGCGTTCGAGTTCCTCCGCTACGACAGCATGCCCCTGTCGAGCCTGCTCCTGCCCCGGCCCGAGCCCCACATCCTGGAATCGGATGGCGAGGGGGTGACCTCCCAGGACCTGCTGCTGGAGCGCGACCGGGTCGCACGCCTCGTCCACGACGTATTGGCCCGGGGCGAGGATCCCGCCGCCGCCATCTACGCCGCCGCGGCGCAGAAGCCCACGCTCCTCGACGACGTGAAGTCGGCCAAGACCGTCGCCAGCCGGGCCCAGCGCGCCGCCGCCCAGGTGGTGCCCAATTGCTCGGCCGAGTACCTCAAGGATCTGTTCTCCAAGGCCAAGGCGACGGACATCCGGCAGGAGAACAAGCTGTGGGACGTCATCCTCGACCGGCTCGCCGGGCTGAAGGCCGACGCCCTGACGCGGTCGCTAGCCCGTTCCGCCGGCGTCGACGTGGACCCGTACATGCTGCAGGCCCGGGGCGAGCGTGACGCCCGCGTGCAGGTCCTCACCATGGGCGAGACCGGCCAGCAAGTGCGTGTCTCGTGGCGCGAGGCCCCTTGCCTCACCGAGCTCCCGACGCTGCTCCTCGACGCCTCCGGCGACGCCGACATCTCGGAAAAGGTCTGGAACGGCCGCGACGTGGAGACGGTCGACATCGCGGCGTACTTGCACGTCCGCACAGTCGTGTGCCTCGACAGCAACCATAGCACCACGTCGTTCGTGCCGGAGCTCAACACCGACGACGAGGGGCGCAAGCGCGCCTCCCGTCAGCTCGTGAACGTGCGCCGGGCGGTGAACAACGTCGCCCACGTGAAAGCCGGCGGCCGCGTCGGCGTCGCCCTGCCGCTGCGCGGGCGCAAGGCGGTGCAGCGGGCCCACGCCGAGGCGCCGAACTTGGACGTGATGCACTACGGCGCCATCCGGGGCCTCGACTTCGCCAAGCGGCACAAGGCGCTCATGACGGTCGGCAGGCACGAGTTCCCCGTGTGGGTGATCGACGCCCTGGCCGCGGCGCTGACCTACGATGACATCGTGCCCGAGGCCCCGTTCGACGTGCAGGGCGACGGGCTCAACGACGAGGGCAAGCCCATCGCGCAGCCCATGGTCGACCGCACCTATCCGCTCCGGGACGGCCGCGACCTGGTCATCCAGGTGCCTCAGTACCCGGGGCGCTGGGCCGCCGCCGTGCAGGCCCAGTTCCGCGAGGAGGAGCTCATCCAATCCATGGGCCGCCTGCGCCCCGTCTACCGCGACGACGTCGGCCTGTGGATCGCCATCTCGCGCGTCCTGCCTGCCGGCATCGTCGTCGATGCGGTGACCACGCTGCGGTCCCTGTCCACGATGCGCGGCGCCGGCGGGCATTTCGAGGCTGTCCGCCGGGCCGGCGGCGTCGCGGATCCCGAGGTCATCGCCCGTGTCGCCCCGGACGTGGGGCTGGGCCCGACGACACTGGCCTCGCACGGGCTGGCCGGCACCGACACCTCGGCCGAGATCGCGGCCGGCATGGACGTGTGGTCGGTCACCGCCGACGGCCGCGCCCGGGTCGTGCAGGTCCCCGGCTACCACGAGGATGCCGCCTCGGAGATCGTCGACGCCTACGACCGTGCCGGCATGCGGGTGGATAGCCTGCAGCTCGTCAGGGAGGCATCGGGCAAGGTGCCGTCGGAGCGCAAGAAGGCCGACAAGGTCGACGACGAGCTCGGCACCAGGGACGAACGGCGCGAGGCTGAGGTGGCCGCCCGGGCCGCGGCGCAGGCCCACGTGCCCCAGCCGGAGCGCCCGTTCGGCGACGCCCCGCATTTGCTGACGGTCGGACGCGAGCCGCGCGCCACCGACGTCGAGGTCGCCATCATCCTGGAGACCCAGTGCGAGGTGGACCCGCAGGAGGCGGCCCGCCTCAACCGTGAGGCGACCGTCGACGAGGCGGCCGAGGAGTCTACAGATCAGGCGGCGGGCGGTGCAGCGCTGCCCGCAGTTTCGACTGGTCCCGGGTCGCCGGCGGCACTGCGTTCCATTGCCGCGCGGTGGGCCGGGGCGGTCGCTTCGTCTTCCGGGGCCTCTTCGCCCGCTCGATCCGGCGCTCCGCCAGACGGGCGTGCCGTGCCTCCGCCGCTTCGGCTCGCGCCTGGGCTGCGGCGTCACGGGTCCTGATCCCGAGCGATTCGTTCCGGGCGACGGACAGGCGGATGCCGGTCCTCTCGCCCCTGTAGTTCGTAACCCACGACCACGCCACCCTGAACCCCGCCGCGGCGAGCTCCGCGCATGCGGGGTTCAGGGCCGTGCGCTCCATCTGGCTGGGCTTCGCGATGCCTCGGAACCCGAGGATCTCCTGCGCCTCACCGAGGGGCAGCGTCAGGCGCAGCGTGCCGTTCTGCCGGCGCGCCTCGCAGCCCCGGGGGATGGCGGCCGGGCTGGCTTCCCAGGCGAGGCAGCGCAGGTAGAGGACGGGGCTGTACCGGCATCGAAACGCGTTGAGCGCCGCGGCGTCGACCTCGACGGTGCCGCCGTATCCCGGCGTGGCAGCCGCCAGGAGCGTCGCCTCGATACCGAGGGATGCGAGCTCGTCGCCGTCCCTCACGAACGTCCCCTTGGGACCGAGGAAAACCTTGTTGGTCGGCGTGCTCAGGCCATAGCCATCGAGGCTCCTGAGCGTGACGAGGCTGTCGCAGCATCGGGACAGGGCGGCCCGAACGGTCGTGAGCACGGCACCCGCCATGGCCCGGCGCAGGGCAGGCAGGTCGATCTCGTGCCGGGCATACTCGACCCCGTGCCGGTACGCCTCTGTCAGGCGGTACTCGCGTTCCATCTCATCAGTCTCGCGCGCCGATGAGGCTGCCTGCGAGAGGGCGAGGATCAGGAAACGAATCGATCCTGCGTCGGCGCCGTGCATTCCAGGCAGGCTCGCCGCCGGCGATGCGTCGACGACGAGGTCCCTCGCGAGGTCGAGGGACAGGGGGAGCTTTCGGGTGGCCTGCTGGCGGGGCATCGGGGGGTCCTGCAGGCCCGTCCGGGGCCTCGGAACCCATTATCGCCCCGGCCAAGCCAGTTTCAAGGAAAACGATGAGGTTTGCCTAACGACTTAGGGGGGTGCGAGGGCACCAAAGGAAGGGGGACTTAAAAGGGGGATTCTAGCCGGGAGAGGGTTTATCCCTCTCCTTCAAGGATTCCTGTAACGCGTGCGCGCGGGTCGACCGTGCTCTCTGGTACGTCTCTCCCCGTGGGCCGCGCATCGCGCGCTACGCGCCCTCCCACGTCCCAGCAACAGCCCTGCAGGTTCTCGCACCTGGTCAGGTCGACCTACGCGCCCCGTTGGGGCGTTTTTCCATGGTTCAGGCCTGTCGCTCCGCATTTCAGGGGGACTTGTCTGAGAGCCGCGCCCGCCCGGCTGAGGGATGGCCCCGCCGAGGCCCTAGGAAGCTCGCCACGCCGGTTTCTCAGGCTCGGCCGTGGATCGGCGCGTCAGACCTATCCGAACGGCCCTGGCGGGCTTCCTAACGCCTCGGCGCGAGCAAGTGATGCCGTCACGTGCTGGCGTTGTGCCTTGCTGGGCCGACGCGCACGCTTGCGGGCGAAGGAGACATGCCATGGCCGCCACACGTCTGACGCTCCGCCAAGTCCGCGCCAACGCGGCGATCCGCTCTGCCCGCGCCCGGGCACGCCGTGCGGCGTCGCAGCGCCCCGAGGGCCGCGACGTTGCCCTCGCGCTCGGCGACGCGTTCGTGGAGATCCTCGCCCAGCGCGGCATCGTGAAGGCGGACGGCCGCGTCGCCGGCGTCGCCGCGCTGCAGGCCCATCCGGACCTCGCCGCCGTGATGTCGGCCGCGACGCAGGCATTGGCCGACCGCTTCGCCCCGACGGAGGTCGCGGCCGTCCTCCAGGCCCGGCTCGCGGCCTGAGGCGTCGACTCTTGACGAATTCGCGCCGGCACTTACGATCGAAGGCTGGCAACCTGCGCATCCCCGCCCGGGGTCGCGTCGGATGCTCGTCACCCCGGCCGCATGCCCGTGCGCCGGGGTTTTTTTTCTCCCGAGGCGCCCTGATAGCCCGCTCGCGCGCCAAGAACCCGTTCTTCGTCGGCGTCGACATCGACCTCGCCGGGTTGGCGCTGGCTGTCACGGACGAGTTCGCCGAGTTCGGGGAGAAGGCCCTGCCCAGGGCCATGCAGTTCAGCGTGAACGGCGTCGCCATCGACGCCGTCCGCCGCTTCCGCGAGCGCATGCCGGCCATCCTCGACCGCCCCAACGGCTGGACGATGGACGGCCTGGCCTACACGGCGGACAAGGAGGCCCTGTCCAAGATCACCTCCCTCGGGCAAGTGAAGGCGACCATCTTCCAGGTTAGTAGTAGGAGGGCGGTGGCGGGCCAGCCAAGCCAACGATGTTGGGATCGGTGAACTTTTGATTTCCCGACTTGTAACGTATCCAGATTGCCTGGTCGGAACGTGCGGCATTGAACACGGGCTGGTCGACCATGTTGACGAGATCGCAGTGATCTGACGTTTGCAGCGCGTCCAATTTCTTTATGAGTTCCTCCATGGTTGCCCGACCGTCCATGTGACCGATGAGCTTGTTTCGCACATGCCTAACCCGGCGGTAGGTGGCATTGAATGTCGCATTCGCCTTGAGTGCTTGCAGGGAGGAAGGGTCACCAATGCCCTCAGAGACCATCACCTCAAGAAGACCGTTGATCGAGTGCGGGTTGCGGGTGTCCATGATCACGCTGTCGACCATGTTCTGAGCATGCATAAGCATGTCGAGCTTCGCGTGCATGGCCACGCCGGGCAGAACCGAGTTGGCTAGGCAGTTGTTGAAGAGGTACTCCGATAAATCATAGAGAGCCTTTGAGCTATGATATCGATAGAAGGCCCCAGGTAGCTCACCCTTCGTGATCTCGTGGACGGCATTTCCAGCAACGCACAGGTAATTGTTTATCAGGCGGTACCCAGAAAGAAAGTCTTCGACGTACCTGTCGAATACCAGCGGCACGAGGACGCCGAGATTGTGGCCCGACACCCCTCCCGACAGCTCTGGCAGGAGCAGGCGCGGATCAGGCGAGCTGATCTCGGCGGCCATCCTGGCCACCAGCGGGGCGATCTTCGTGTCCGTGATCTCGCCGGCGGCCGAATGCCCGACGAAGAAATCAGCCTCTTGCTTGTGTGCCAGTAGAGCGTCCCGAATCCTTCGCATCCGTGGCTCCTGGCGAACCTGGACGATGTCCTCGAAGGCCATTGCGTTGACGACGATCCTGAACGCCAGGTAGCGTCGGATAACATCGTTCGGCGCGAGCCTGATCATCTCCGCGTAGAGCGCAGAGCCCTGCCAGAGAAACGTCTTCTTCGCTTCGAAATCCGTAATCACCGCCGTCATCGTCATGCCGTTCCCCGTGTTGGCGTGCCTCCCTTCGGGGATCACCGCTCGCCCCTGATGTAAGCATCGAGCCGGCCGATCGCTGCCCGTGCCAATCGAACGAGCACCGGTTTCATTCCGATAGGCCGCCCGGGATCCTCGACCCTGAACAGGAGGGTCCGCTTAGTCCACGACAGGCGCAGGCTCCGCGACGGCGTGACCGCGCTCCTCCTCGGCAGCGAGGCGGGGGCGCTCGTCGATGGCCGCGCGTTTGCCGGCTGCAGCGCCGCCCTGCACGCAGTCGGACATGCCCTGCATCTTCGTCGAGGTCCGCCGCTTCTAGGGCGCCGAGTTCGGGATTAACCAAGTCGCGACCCAGCGGACCTACGAACTCAGCATCGGCATCGTCGGCCAGGGGCCGGCCGCCGCCCTTATCGCCCCCCAGGATCCCGACGCCGAACTCTTGCGCGCCGACACCCTCGACGAGGTCGCGCTGCCGGTCGAGCTCGCCCCGGCCGCTCGGAACGTCGAGGGCCGCAGCGCCCCCTGGGTCTGCCGGTCGGCACCCTTGGCAAGGTCATCGCGCGCCCGGGCTGGGGCATCGAGAAGTGATCTCGGCCAAGCCCCTGGTCGGGCAGGTCCTCAGGTCACATCGCGAATGCCTCGATCACTGAGGGCATCTACATCCCGAAGGCCGGCACGGGGTCGTTCGCTGTGTTCGGTGCGGCGCCGGCGGTGCCATGCACGGTGACCATCGACAGGCGCGCCGGCGGCCTGGGCGGGACCAGCACCAGAATTGGCACCAACACCTGGGTAGCTGGCGCGACGCATGGCACGTTCAACATTCCGGCGCACGTGACCGTGCTCGCCGGCGACGTCGTGGAGTTCGTTTTCCCCACGAGCCAGGACAGCAATGCCGCCGTGCTCACCCTCAACCTAGCGGTCTACTGACCAGCCTCGGATCCCCGTTACCTGCCCCGGGACGCGCCGGGGCAGGCGTGTCGGCGTTCGTCCGACAACCGTTGCAGATTATAGAAGTAACGGGGGACGCCAAAATCGATGTCCAGAGGCCCTGTGGGTCGGCGTCACGGGGTTATCCCCAGCCCGGCCAGGAGATCGGTAACCGTAGATCGCCTCTCAGCTGGACGAGGAGTCCGGGCTCTGAATCTATGATGACGACTCAGCCGGACGGGAGCCCGCCATGAACCTGGAACGCGACATCAAGCTGGCCGAGGGCGGGCTCACCCAGGTCCTGTTCGCTGCCCACCTGCAGGGCCAGGCCAAGGCGGCCGCTCTCCGGCAGCAGTCGGAGGACAATGCCGTCGGCGCCGTCGACCGCCTGGGCCGTGAGCTCCTCGCGTCCCGCCGCCGGGAAGCCGCGCTGACCCGGCAGGTCGCGGAGCTCCAGGCCGCCCTGCGCAGCGAGCGTGCCCGGCCGCGCGGTCTGGATTGGGGCCAGGGCCTCGCCCGGCGCGCCTGAAATCGTACGCCGCCCTCGCTTTTCCTCTTGCGGGTTTCCCTGTGCGCCCGAATCGGGGCGCACGTAGCACGACAGGGGACGCACGTAGGACGACGTCGGGCGCACAGCGTTCAAAGAGAAAGGGCCCCGGAGTGATCCGGGGCCCTCTTTCATTCCGCGTCCTGATATTCCTTGCGGCGCGCCCCTTGCCGCCGGCGCTCAGCGAAAGGGCAGCGGCGCCGGGCCGGCCTCGGAGACGGCGTGCTCGTGGAGATCGTCGAGGAACTCATCCACGCTCTCGGCCGCGCGCTCGGCGCAGGAGGCGCGGGCGAGGCTGGCGATGACGGCGTCCCGGCGGGCCTCGGCGGCGGCGCGGGCCTCGCGGTCGGTCAGCACGGGCGGCATGTTCGTCATGAGCTCGTTGACGCTCTTGGCTCTCAGGTGCCGGTCGAGGGTCGAGAGGGGCGCGACCGCAACCCGGTGCAGGTTGCCGACGTCCAGGCTGTGGAGCCAAAGAAGGATGCGATCCGGGAGCACGCTCTCGTCGACGGGGCCGACGCCGGGCGACCCGATTGCGTGCCGGCACCAGTTCCGGAGATAGTCCGCTTCCGGGAACCTCTCGGCCATGCTCAGCGGGGCGGGCTCCGGGGCGGAGGCCTCGGGCTCAGAGGCGGCGGCGTCGAGGTAGGCGTCCGCCTGCGCTTCCGCGGCGCTGACCGCCGGGGCGGGGTTCACCAGCCTGCTGACGAATCGGATGGCGCCCGTCGCGGCGTCGACGACAGCCTCCGTGACCATGATGGCGGGCGCGGCGGCGGCGCGGGCGGCCCGGCCGGCGGCGCGGAGGGCCTTGCTGACGCCGGCGAGGGCAGCCTTGAGAACGGACCTGAGAGACATCTTGGAACCCCTTCCTTGTCGGTGTTTCGACGCCTTCGATTGTCTCCCGCCGCAAGCAAGGGACAACGAGGGGATTTCGGGGTCGGCGTGGCGTGACGCCGACACGTGACGGGCTCACGCGGCGGGCGCGGCCTCGTCGGCGGCGAGCGTGGAGAGGTGGCGCTCGATCTCCCAGTCCTTGAGCCGGCGCATTCTGTAGGAAGTCCCGTTGGCGTCGCTGACGAGGACCCAGGTGTCCGCAGTGTCTTGCTGGATGCCGTCCGCCACCTTCGGGGCTCGCCTGCCCTTGGGCTGCAGGCACTTGACCACCTGGTAGGGAAGGTTGGCGATCCGGATCGCCTCGTCAGCGGCGGCCCGGGCCGCCTCCCGCGCGCGCCGGCGCTCGTGGATCCCCGGCGCGAGGACCTCCCACGCATCGTCCCTCGGGAGTTCCTTCCACTCGCCGCCGACGCGGGCGAGCGTGCGCTCGTAGTTCCGGCGGTAGTCATGCTCGTGCACGAGGACGAGCACGGCGCCGTCGCGCGCGGGCACCGTGTAGAGGCACCCCTTGCTGTTCGGGTCGGCGCGACGCGGGGCACGGTCGCTCCAATGGATGTCGTCCGTCGCCGGGTCGTGCCGGGCGATCCTGCACCACCACGGCCAGTGCCCCCTGAAGTCTTCCGTATCGCCGTCCATCGATGTCTCCTCCGTGCGAGCTTCACTGAACGGTGAAGTTAGCACCCGGCCGCACCCGCGCAAGGTATTTAGCACCAGCATACAAGATTTCATGCTGGACCGATTTTCACCCACGAGGGTTCTAGTGGGTGAAAATTGATCCAACACCTCCTGTCCTGGCGTCAACTTTGAAATAGTTGTTGTCGAATCGGATCGCGAGTGCTTGCTTCTCGTTACACCGAACGGTGAAGCGAGGTGCGGAGAGAATGAACACTGTTCAAGAACTTGGGTGGCACCCGGACGAGGCGTACGACGACGCCGCGCTGGCCCGCGAGGAAGCCGCCGAGGTCGTCACCGAGGTCGAGGCCCTCGACCGCCTGCGCGCGGCCATCCGGACGGTCGGCTCCCAGCGGACGTGGGCCCGCCGCAACGGCGTCGGGGAGAACCTGCTCTCCGACGTCCTCGCCGGCCGCAAGCGCCTGCCCCCCGTCATCCTCCGCGCGCTCGGCCTGTCACGGGCCATCGTCGGGGGCCGGTCGTGAGGCTCACGGAGCGCCAGGCACGCATCCGCCTCGCCGCCGCGGTCGCCGCCGCTGGCGGTCAGGCGGCCTTCGCGAATGCCATCGGGCTGCCGGTCGGAACCCGCGGCAACGTCATGACGGTCAGCCGCTCGGTCCGCGGGCCGTATCGCATCCACCCGTCTTGCCTCGCCGCCATCGGCCTGCGTCGCGACGAGGCCGGCGACATCCACACCGTCGAGCCCTCCCGGAATACCGCCTCGTAGGCGGTCGCCGGGTCCCACCCCCGGCACCTCACCCCAACGACAACACACGGACAGCAGGGAAATCAGATGGACGCGAACCAGATCAGGAAGCTGCTCACCGCCATGGCTACCGAGGGCGACACCGCCCCGGCCAAGCCGGCCCTCATGGACGTCGCCCTCAGGGACGAGGCCGCCTTCTACACGCGCGAGAACCCGTTCGCGGTCGGCGACCTCGTGACGCCGCGCAAGGCCTCGACGACCGGCGGCGCCGGCGACGCGCACATCGTCATCGCCGTCATCGAGGACGCCGACTTCCACTTCCAGGGGAAGCCCGGGTGCAACACCTACGGCCAGCGCCTCGACCTGCGGGTGCTGAAGTGGGTCTCTGGCCGCTACGCCGCGTTCTGGTGCGAGAGCGCCGAGTTCGAGCCGTGGGTCGACCCGCAGGCCCAGGTCACCATCGCGCTGGGCGAGGTGGCCGCGTGAGCGCCGCCGCCATCCACCCGGCCGACGAGCTCGCCGCCATGGAGGTCCGCGCCGCGGAGCTCCGGGCGCTCCTCGCCTCGAACCGCGAGGCCCGCGTCGGCAGCACCCACCACGCCATCGTCTCGCGCATGGACGACCGCGACATCGTCGTGATCGAGCCCCTGCCGGACCTGACCGAGGTCCTCGGTTGGCTGAGCGCCCCGCTCGTCGTCCTCGACACGGAGACGACGGGCCTGCACCCCCTGAACGGCGACCGGCTCATCAGCCTCGCGATCCTGCCCGTCGGGCGCGACTGCGGGCCGAAGGTGGAGCGGGCGATGCACGCCGCCTACCGGCTGGTCGTCAACCCGTGCCGCCCGTCGAGTCCCCAGGCCCTGGCGGTGCACGGCCTGACTGAGGAGGATCTGGCCTCCCGGTCGACGTTCACCCGGGCGATGGCGGCGCAGGTCGACCGGTTCATCGGGACCTCGACCATCGTCGCCCACAACGCGCCGTTCGACATCGGCTTCCTGCAGGCCGAGTTCGACCGGCTCGGCATGGGCTGGATCCCCGACGAGGGCCAGGTCGTCGACACCCGGCTGCTCTGCAAGCTGATCTGGCCGAACGAGCCGGGCACCCTCGACGCCCTGGCCACGCGCCTCGGCGTCGACCGTGGGAACCGGGACGCCGGCCACGACGCGCTGGGCGACGCCCGCCTGCTCGCCCGCTGCCTGCCGGGGCTCGTCGAGGCCTTGGTCCGGCACATCAACGGGAGGGGCGCGTGAGCTTCTTCTGGACCTTCGGCGGCGTCGTGGACGCCGTCATCCTCGGCGGGCTGCTGCTCGTCCTCGTCGTCTGCGGGTCGATCCTCATGGTCCAGAACGCATGGAGGAAGGCCCGCCGCGCCCTCAAGCGGAGGCTTGCCAAGTGAACACGTCCGCCGCCCTCCTCGCCGGCCTCGATGCCCTCGATGGCGCTGGCCTCAAAGAGCGGTTCGCCGCCGCCCGCCGGGCCGCCCTGACCGCCGGCGCCAACGCGGAGGTCGAGGGCGCGATGGCCGCGCTGCAGGCTGCCACGCGTGCCGGGATCATCGCGATGGCGGGGGCCGTCGAGGCCTCCCTCGCGGCGCAGCCCCTGCCGGCCCCGCCCCCGTTCAAGCGCCCCGGGCCCGCCGATTTCGCGGCGGCCGCCAAGGCCGGGGCCGCCAGGAACGCGGCGCGGCCGCCGTCCCCCATGCGCCGCGTCCCGGCTCCTGTCCGGGTCCCGGAGGAGTACGTCGCCGACGCCGGCGTCGCCGCGCCCGTGCCGGCGCCTCGGCCCAACCGGCTGGCGAACCTGCGCAAGCCCGTCGTCGAGGACGCCCCGCGCGACATGGAGGCCTCGACGCCGGCGCCGGCCGCACCGGCCCCGCAGCCCGCGGTCGCCCCGGGCGTGAAGTACGACCCGGAGAAGCTGGCCGCGCACAAGCGCCGCTACGGCAAGGCCTCGTCCCCGTACGTCATGCCCAACGGCACGGTGAACTACGACGCCCCCATGTGGGACCGTGGCGACGACGACGTGCCCTTCTGAGGAACCCCCCCGGCGCCGGGGGAGTGGCGCCGCAATCCCCGCAGCAGCCCGACAATCGAAGGGACCACCCGACATGCGTATCCCCGACGACTCCCTCCCAGCCGTCCAAGCCATCCATCGCGCGCTGTTCGAGGCGTACGACCTGGGAAAGAGGTCCACGCCGGCGTCGCGGTTCGCCGGAGGCATCGCCTGCGCCGACCTCCTGAAGGAGCTCGACAGCGCGGGGTTCGTGATCGCTCTTAAGGCGGCCGCCCGGCCAGGCAAGCCCATCGAGATCAAGCTGCCCGACGGCTCGCTGATCCATGGGTACTTCGATGGCGGCGAGGCCCCCAAGGTCGGCACGGTCTCGCTCCTGACGCCCGAGGCTCAGCGCATCATTCAGTCCGTGCGCGAGGGGGTCCGCGCCGACATTGGCAAGCTCTTCGTCGGGTTCACCGAGCGGCCCATCACGCCCGAGGATTTCACCGGGCCGGTCACGCTGGAGCCGGGGACGCTCACGGAGCTCCCCGAGGGCTACACTGCCAAGGCCGCTGCGGCGCCGCCCCCCGCCTCCATCGCGCAGGCGATCCGGGATTGCTTCGAGGCGTCCCGGCTGGCGTACGAGGCCGCCGGGGTCATCGGGCACGACGCGGTGAGCGAGATCCTCAACTCGGCTGAGCCACCCGCCACGGACGCCGGGGAGGCCGCCTGAATGCGCGCCCTTCTCGTCCTCATGTGCGGCACCGTCGGCGGGACCATGATCACCGCCGCCGGCATCGTGACGGTGCTGTTCGCGTGCATGGGCCACGCCGGCGACCTCGGCCGGTCGGCGTTCGTCCTGGCGACCTGGACCCTCGGGTTCGGGCTCGCCTTCCTCGTCGTCTCCCTCATCGGCGTCGCGACCGGCGTGCTGGAGCCCCTCAACAAGCCCGCGAAGGAGGGCTCCGATGTCTGAGGCCACCAACATCTCCTACCGCCCCTTCGACGGGGCGGCGGCCTGGGCGACGCTTCCGGCGCATGTCCAGGCACGCATCGGGGCGGCCGCCCTGGAGGTCGGCGTCGCCATGGGCATCGGGGACCACGCCGGTGGCCCCGCCCAGCGCGCCGGCGAGCAAGCCTTCGAGGTGTCCACCGAGATCCTGCGAGAGGCCGTGCTGGGCTACGACGGGGTCCACGAGGGGCTGTGGTGGTATGGGCCCCTCATCGAGGACGGGATGTTCTGCATCCCATCCTGCCTCCCGGTCTGCCGCGAGTGCGGGTGCAGCGAGAACGACGCCTGCGAGGAAGGCTGCGCCTGGCACGCAGAAGGCCTGTGCACGGCCTGCGTGCCCGACGCCGGCGTCGAGGCGGCCGCGCCGCTCCAGCCCGGCGACGTCGTCGTTGGCGGCGTCACCAAGCACGAGCCGCCGCTGCCCAAGGAGGAGGCCCGCGCCATCGTCAAGGGCGCCTGCCGGGCCGTGGCCGCGTCCGAGCTCGCGCAGCCGGTGCAGCCCCTGGGCGGGGCGCTCAGGGACCTGGCGAGGGCCATCGACGGCATGAACGACGAGATTGAGGGGGAGGCCTGACATGGCGATGAAGGACATCCCGGACTTGATGGTCCTGCAGGCCTACATGCAGGCGTTCTGCGAGCGCGAGATCCTCGGTTCCGAGGCGTGGCGGTTCCCGTACGTGATCCTGCAGGAGTGGACCAAGCAGCCGCTCAAGGTCTGCTATCGCTGCATGGAGCGGGCCTGCGACCGCGGCCTGATCGAGTACGGCGTCTCGCTCCGTTGCGGCTGGATCGACCCGAAGGGATACGAGCTTCTCGGCATGCCGGGTAAGACGTACCTCGAACTGGACGATGCCCGGCATCTCGACCTGTACAAGCGCCTCCTCGCCGAAGCTGGCCGGCCCGTGACGCTCGTAGCCCCGCCGCGGCATCCGGCATCGCCGGCGCCAGAGCCCAGCGCGTTCGTGAGCCTCCTCGTCGACATCATGGCGAAGGAGATCGTCGGCGGGACTGCGTCCCCGCAGCGGCGGACATTCACGGTCGAGGGGCTGCCCAACGGCTGGATCTACCGGAACGGCGAGCTCGTCCAGGAAGAGACGACCATCCCCGCCGGGGTCGAGAGCACCGTCACGAACCTGATCTGGGGTGGCCGCTGAACCCTGGGCGCGGCCTGAACCCCGCGCCCAGGTCTTAACGCCGGGTTGCGGGGATCCCTCGGATTCCACGCCTGTCCCGAAACGAATCAACACGCGTCCCTGCTACGGTGCCCTCGTCCTCACAGATCCTCCTCGCGGGATAGCGCCCCGCCAACCCCGATCCCAGCGCGCGTCATAGGGCCCATTGGATCGGTGCCCGAGGGGACAACCCGTGGCGAAGAAGACGAAGAAGGGGAAGGTGGTCCGGTGCAATCGGACCCCGTCGATGGTGCCGCCGCCGTGCGAGCGAGAGGTCGGGATATCGGCCGCGCGCGTCGCGCAGAGGCTGCAGCAGGCGCGGGAATGGCGGGCTCTCTGCCGCCAGCGCGCCGCTGCCAGGAGGCGCCGCGAGCTCGCGTTCGCGGCGCTACAGGAGGATCTCATCTGAGCTCCTCGGGCACGGTGTCGCTCAATGCCATGGCATCGACCACGGCGGCGAGCGACACCGGCCGGTACCCCCAGACGTCGACGCCGACGTCGCAGGACTGCGTCGTCCCCGGCAGGCGGCCGTGCGTGTGTCCATAGAGGTGCAGGCTGCCACGGTACGCCCGGGGCCAGGACCGCATGGGGTAGTGACACATGACGAAGTGCCTGCCCTCGATGGCCGCCTCGTAGATCCCCTCGTGCTGCTCCGCCCATGGCAGCTTCCGGTTGCGGCGGTCATGGTTGCCCACGATCAGGATCTTGCGGCCGTTGAGCCTCTTGAACACCCGCTCGACGGCGGCCGCGTCCTTCGACAGGGCGAAGTCGCCGAGGTGATAGACCGTGTCGCCCGGCGCGACCGTGGCGTTCCAGGCCTCGATCAAGAGCGCGTCGTGCTCGGCCACGGTGGCGAAAGGGCGCTTGCAGGCGGCGAGGATGCCGGCATGTCCGAAGTGCGTGTCGGCGGTGAAGAAGATGGCCATCATGGCCTCCTATGCGGGAGGCCGGCGCGTGCAGCGTCACGTCCTCCTAGGGATGGGGAAGGGCGGCAGGCACGCGTTTCATGGATCTCTCCGGGACGAATCTGAACGCTATCATGGACCGGTTACCGGATCCCTGGCCGGGCGCCCCTTTTGCTGGGCACGCTTCGCGAGGAAGCCGGCCCGAACCTCGTCGAGGTCGAACGTGGCCTTGCCGGCGTGCTGCTCGACGAGGTCCCACCAGGCGCGCATGACCGGCGTCTTCAAATCGAGCCTGTCGTCGTCGACGTAGTGCCTCTCCGATACGCTGCCCGGCGACACGCCCTCAGCGTGATCGAGGATGAGGTCGAGGACGGCGTCGGGCAGGCGCAGCGCGCGGGCCCCATGCGACCGCAGCGCCCGGCGCAGGTCGTGCGGGCTGGCGTCCACGGGGAGGGCCGCGAGGAGGTGCGTCAGCGTGGACTCCGACAGGTGCCCGACCGGCGCCCCGGCGCGGCGTGGCCTATGGCCGGGGAACAGGTAGACCGCACCCTCCTCGATCTGCCCCTGCAGGACAGACCACACGGGCGGCGGTAGGGGGACCGCGTGGATGGCTTGGGCGCGCGCCGTCTCGCCTGTCTTCCTCCGGATTGGCGGCATCCGCCACACGCCCCAACCGTCCTCGATGCCGGCGAACTCGCTGACCCGGGCCGACACGATGGCATGCCGGCGCTGGGCCGTCGCCACCAGGAGGAGGACGGCCGCCGCCTGTCGGGGTTCGAGCAGGTCGGTCCTGGCGAGCGCCACGAGTAGGCCCACACGGTCCATTGCCGGCCAGCGCACGCGCGTCCGCGGCTGCTCTCCCTCCTTGAGGCGCGGCTTACGGGGACGCTGGACGTCGTCCATGTGCCCCTTGGCGACGCCGCTGTCCCTGCGGGGTCCGGCGGTCGCCAACCAGCCGTAGAAGTGGCGAAGCCTGACATAGATTGCCTCGGCCTGGCGGAAGTGAGTTCGCGCCTTCGCCGACAGCACGGTCGCCAGGTCGTCGGGCGTGACGCTCGCCACCGGCATGCCACTGAACCGGCGAAGGACCGGATGCCGGAGGTTCTTCCTCGCATCGTCGAAGGCGGCCTTGCGCCACTCATGCTCGTGCGCCGCCAGGTAAGCCTCGACCGCCCTGGCGTACGTCCATGTGCGGGGCCGGGGAGGAGGCGGCGCCGGCGCGTCGTGCCTGACCACCTCCGGGAAGATCTCCTCCATGCGCAGGATCCCGAGGTCGCCCAGCCGCCGGGCGAGCCACGTCGCCGACGGCCACCCGTTGCCCGACCTCAGGAGGTCCGTGGCCTCGCCGGCGACCTGGCGGGCCTGGGCGACCGTCAGCCTGTCCACCGGCCCGAGATCCAGGCGAACTGTCCGGCCCAACCGCTCGGCCTTCCACCCCCAACTCAGGGTTCGTGGCGACACCCGCAGGAGCAGCCCCGGGGCGCGCTGGTCGCGGACGTCGACCGCCGGCACGCCGGGGCGGCGCTCGCCCTTGGCGCGCTCGATGAACGTGCCGGTGATGTCCACGGAGGCCTTCGGGGGCCAGGGGATGCGGGCCATTTTGGGCGGGTTTTCTTGGGCGGCTTTGGGCGGGGGGCCAGAAAGCACCAAAATGGGCCTGCCCGTCTACGGTTGCCCGTAAGTGCCCTTAACGCCTTGCGAACTTATCCCCGGTTAGCTACGCGTTCCTAACCCCGAAACCCGCCCAAAACGGCGAGAGCAGCTGACTCTTAATCAGCGGGTCCTAGGTTCGAACCCTAGTGCGCCCACCAAGACTTCCAGACAGGTCGCCGACCTGATGGGCACTTTACCCCTCATCCATATCAAGCAGTCGACGCGACGCGTGCCGGCGTCGCGCGCTTGCCAGTCTCGGTTCGTCGGCGCCGTCGCCGCTTGCTGTCATGGCGCTGATCGGCGGGGCGGGAGGGAGCTGTGACGGGTCTTCGGCCGCGCGTGTCCTCCAGAAGGCGTCGTAGGCAGGTCGGGCGCACCGTTAAACCGCGCCGCCTGTTCCCCGGCCCCCGCGAGCGGGAAGCGCAATGACCTCCACCGCTCTCGCCGTGATGATGGCCGGCGTCCTGGGCGCCTTCTGCACGATCGTCTTCGCGGTCGACTGGGTGCCGGGGTCCGTCGTCGGACTGCCGAACCTGCCCAGCCGGCGCGTGATCGGCCTGTGGGCATACAACGGCGTTCTGTGCCTCGCCCTGGCCGCGTGGCTGGTGTGCACGTATTTCTGCACCGTCGACGGCTACGACGACATTCCCGCGGTGCGCGACAGCTACTGCAGGCCGCACCCCACCGTGAGTGCGTGACCTCCGTGCTGCCTGGCCGGCCCCGTGGGACGGGCGCGCGGCGGGACGGTGCCGGTCAGCCCGTGGATCTCCGATCGGTCCGGCGGCGCCCCACAGGCCCGGGAACGGGCAGCGGCGTCCGCCTCGGCACGCCGGTGCGGCCTACGCGCTGAGCTTGTCATCGGGCTCCGTGGGCTCCGCGCTCGTGCCCAGCGCACCGCCCGCGGGCGGATCGTTCCGGCCGGGCCGGTCCCGGTTCGAGACCCCGCCGGCCCCTTGCCTGTCATGCGGGTGCATCGCGCGACGATCGGCGCGGGCCATCTCCTTGTGGGTCGGGATGTACCGCCACGGCGCCGGTGCAGCGCCCAGGCGAAGAACCGAGGGGGACCGCGTCAGAAAGACCGCGAGCAGAACCCACGGAATGACGAACACGGCGAACGCGGCGAGGCCCATGGCAATCCTCCGGAGATTTCAACAGTAACAATTGAAACGCCAGCGGATCATGACTGATCCCGTGAACGTCATCATAATCGATCCTGCATTGCAGCGCGCTCTTCGGCATTCCCGATGCGGGCACCGATCGGGTCGCGCGGGACGCGTGTTCGCGATGACGGCGCGCATCCTCGGCTCCGATCTGCCCCGCGCGGGTGGCGGATCTCGGTCTCAGCCCGCCGGCCGCGCCGCATCGCCGGTCATCGCGAGCTGCTCGCGCAGATACGGCGCCGTGCGGCTGGTGGGAGCCGCGGCGACGGTCTCGGGCCGGCCGGCGGCCACGACGGTGCCGCCCTGGTCGCCGCCGCCGGGGCCCATGTCGATCACGTGGTCGGCCCGGGCGACGACGCGCATGTCGTGCTCGACCATGACGACGGTGTTGCCCGCGTCGACCAGACCGTTGAGCTGGACCATGAGGCGGTCGACGTCGGTCGGGTGCAGGCCCGTCGTCGGCTCGTCGAGGACGTAGAGCGTGCCGCCGCGCTGGCCGCGCTGCAGCTCGGTGGCGAGCTTGATGCGCTGAGCCTCGCCGCCGGAGAGCTCGGTCGCCGGCTGACCGAGCCGCAGGTAGCCGAGGCCGAGATCGCGCAGCACGGTGAGCGGCCGCAGGACGGACGGCTCGTCCGCGAAGGCCGCGCAGGCCCGGTCGACGGTCAGGGCGAGCACGTCCGCGATGCTCAGCCCGCTCCAGGGGACCTCCAGCGTCTCCGGCGCGTAGCGCGTGCCGTGGCAGGTCGGGCAGGGGGCGTAGACGCTCGGCATGAACAGCAGCTCGACGCTGACGAACCCCTCGCCCTCGCAGGCCGGACAGCGCCCCTTGGCCACGTTGAAGGAGAAGCGGCCCGCATCGTAGCGGCGTTTCCGAGCCTCGGGCGTCGCGGCGAACAGCTTGCGGACGGCGTCGAACAGGCCCGTATAGGTGGCGAGGTTCGAGCGCGGCGTGCGCCCGATGGGCTTCTGGTCGACCCTCACCAAGCGCCCGATGCCGTCCAGGGCGCCGGCGATGCGACCCTCCGACGGACCCGGCGCCTCATCCAGCGGATCGTCCGGCTCGTCCTCGGTCTTCACCGGCCGGCCGAGTCGCGCTCCGACGAGCTCGAGCAGCGCGTGGCTGACCAGGCTCGACTTCCCGGAACCCGAGACGCCGGTCACGGCGGTGAGACACCCGATCGGGAACGGGACCGACACATCCTTCAGGTTGTTGCGGACGACGCCCTCCAGCCGCAGCCACCCGGCGGGCTCCCGGAGCGGCCGCGGGGGCGCCTCCGCGAGCCCGAACAGGTAGAGCCGCGTCCGCGACGCCGCGACGTCACGCAAGCCCTCCGTCGGCCCGCTGTAGAGGATCGTGCCGCCGTTCTCGCCCGCTTCCGGTCCCACATCGACGAGCCAGTCGGCGCGGCGCATCGTGGCGATGTCGTGCTCGACGACGAACAGCGAGTTGCCCGCGGCGAGCAACCCGGCCAGCGCGTCGTGCATGGCGTCCCCGTCGGCGGGGTGAAGCCCGGCGGTGGGCTCGTCGAGCACGTAGACGACGCCGAAGAGCTGCGAGCGCAGCTGGGTCGCCAGGCGGAGGCGCTGCAGCTCACCCGACGACAGGGTCGTAGTGGCCCGGTCCAGCGAGAGGTAGCCGAGACCGAGATCCGCCAGCGTCCCGATCCGCGCGATGAGGTCGGAGGCCAGGCGCTGGGCCGCGAGGCGCTTCTCGATGGACAGATTCGGCGTGACGCGCACGTCCGGCGCGCCCGCATGGGCCGAGCCGCCGGACGCGGCCCGCGCGGCGCGGTCCTTCCGGCCCACCGCGCGGTCGAGGGTGGCGGGCGCGGCCCCGGCCTCGGGCTCGGGCTGCCGGTCCTCGGCCGCCGGCCGCAGGGCCTCGGCGAGCGCGGTGAGCGGCATGCGCGACAGGTCGCCGATATCCAGCCCCGCGAACGTCACCGAGAGCGCCTCGGGCTTCAGCCGCTTCCCGTGACAGGCCGGGCAATCCTCGCTCACGAGGTAGCTCGCGGCGCGGCGGCGCATCAGGGCGCTCTGCGAGTTGGTGAACGTGCCGAGCACGTGGCGGCGGGCGCTGGTGAACGTGCCCATGTAGCTCGGCTCCAGCCCACGGCGGCGGGCGAGCCGCGTCTGCTCCGGGGACAGGCCGGCATAGACCGGTTCCTGCGGCTGCTCGTCCGTGAACAGGATCCAGTCCCGGAGCGTCCGGGGCAGCGCCTGCCAGGGCGTGTCGACGTCGACGCCCCGGCTGACGAGGATGTCCCTCAGGTTCTGACCGCCCCAGGCCTGCGGCCAGGCCGCGACGGCACGCTCGCGGATCGTCAGGGACGGATCCGGCACCATCGAGGCTTCCGTGGCCCGGTAGACCCGCCCGAGGCCGCCGCAGGACGGGCAGGCGCCCTGCGGGGTGTTGGGCGAGAAATCCTCCGCGTAGAGCATCGGCTGGCCGGGCGGGTAGGTGCCGGCGCGCGAGTACATCAGGCGCACGAGGCTCGACAGGGTCGTGACGCTGCCGACCGACGAGCGCGCGCTGGGGGTGCCGCGCTGCTGCTGGAGGGCGACAGCCGGAGGAAGGCCCTCGATCGAATCGACGTCGGGGACGCCGACCTGGTCGATCATCCGGCGCGCGTAGGGCGCGACCGACTCGAAGTAGCGGCGCCGGGCCTCCGCGTAGAGGGTCCCGAAGGCCAGCGAGGACTTGCCGGACCCGGAGACGCCCGTGAACACGACGAGGGCATCGCGCGGCATCTCCACGTCTATGTCGCGCAGGTTGTGCTCCCGCGCGCCCCGGACCGTGACGTAGCCCGTCCGCCCCGCCCCCGCCCGCGCGATCGTCGTTTTGCGCCGGGGTTTCGCCTCGTCCATGAGCAGCCTTCTCGGCGGAGGCCGGGACCCCGCAGATCGCGAACTCGCGAGATCGGAGACCGGCGCGGCGACCCGTATACCGTCCGGCCCGCAAACCGAAGCCGGACCGCGCCGGCGAACCGGCAACGGATCAGACCACCCGGCTTCCCGGCGGAGCGATGGGGACGGCCTGCTGGTCGGCGAGGACGGTCGCCGCAGCGCCGCCGGCCCAGGACGTCGGGTGCGGTCGACGGCCTAGCGGTTTTCCGACGACGGGCGCAGAACGTGCGGGTGCCCCGTCGAGGAACCGAGCATGGTCAACGAGCAGGTCGCGATCCGGACCGAGGACGGCGTATGCGGGACGCACGTCGTCGCGCCGGACGGCGCGGGGCCCTGGCCGGCCGTGATCCTGTACATGGATGCCGGCGGCATCCGTCCCGCCCTCGTCGACATGGCAAGGCGGCTCGCGACCGGCGGCTACCGCGTCCTGTTGCCGGATCTCTTCTACCGCTACGGGCCGTATGGCCCCTTCGTCCCCGCGGAGGTGTTCAAGGGCGATTTCCGCGCGATCCTCGGTCCGCTGATGGCGACGACCGACAACCTTAAGGCCGCGGCCGACACTGCGGCCCTCCTCGCCTATCTCGACACGCGCGACGACGTCGCCGGGCGCGCGGTCGGCGCGGTGGGCTTCTGCATGGGCGGCCGCATGGCCATCACGGCGGCCGGCACGTTTCCCGGCCGGTTCGCGGCCGTCGCCAGCTTTCACGGCGGCAATCTCGCCACCGAGGAACCCGCGAGCCCGCATCGTCTCGCGTCGAAGCTGAGAGCCGAGGTGTACATCGCGGCCGCCGAGAACGACGGCAGCTACCCGCCCGAGATGGCCGAGCGCCTGGAGACGGCGCTGTCGCGCGCGGATGTCCGGTACGCGGCGGAGACCTACCCTGCCGCGCACGGCTGGATGATGCCGGATTTCCCCGTCCACGATCGCGCGGCCGCGGAGCGCGGCTGGACAGCGATGGGCGCCCTGTTCGACCGAACCCTGCGCCGCGACGGCTGAGCGAGGGTCGCGATCCGGCGCTAGGCGGCCACCGGCAGCCGCAGCACGTCGTCCATCGTGATCGGCCGGCCGGCCTCGCAGCAGAGATGGAGCAGCGTCGACTGGCGGAACCGCAGGTCGCCGGTCACCTCCTCGCCGAGCCAGGCGGGCTTCCTGAAGGACTGGTCGGCGCGCGCGAGTTCGATTTCGGCCAGGACCATCCCGGCCAGCGAGCCCTGGAACACGTCGACCTCCCAGGTCAGCCCGTCGTGCGGGACGCAGTACCGGGTCTTCTCGATCACGTTGCCGGTGCACACCTGATCGACCATGGCGGCGCCGTCGGCATGCGGGATCTCGTACTCGAACTCGGCGCGGGCAATGCCTTCGCGGGCCCCCTTGACCGTGAGCCAGGCGCGCTCGCCGTCGAGGCGCACGCGGACCTTCCCGCGGGCGAAGTGACCGACCAGACCGTCCTTCAGGTGACGAATGGATGTGGCCGCGGCACGCCAGCCATCGCCCGCCACGAGGAACTTCCGCTCGATCTCTAACCGCATCCAGGCGCCCACCGCTTCGGCCGGACGCCTCGTAGCTCATCGGGGCCGCCGAGTCAGGCGTGCCGCGGGCTCCGGTGCGGACGCGCCGGACCGGGACGAAGCCTCGACGCAGATGTGCCGCGCACCGCTGCGTCGGAACGGCCGTCCGCGTC
Source organism: Methylobacterium sp. C33D (assembly GCF_053345825.1). Classification (NCBI taxonomy): domain Bacteria; kingdom Pseudomonadati; phylum Pseudomonadota; class Alphaproteobacteria; order Hyphomicrobiales; family Methylobacteriaceae; genus Methylobacterium; species Methylobacterium sp. C33D. Next base: position 96,209 of record NZ_JBKFAV010000018.1, on the reverse strand, counting down.
TCGGATCGCCCTTGCTCCGGCGACGTCGCGCCCTGGCGCGAACCGTACCGTCTCCGTGACCGGGTCGACGATCGCGGGACCGTGGGCGCGCGTGTCGCCCGAGGGCTTCCCGTCACGACCACAACGGGCGGCGCCGCCCGGGTGCCGGCCCACATGGTGGATCACCTCCAGACCGAGTGGCCCGACCTCCCGGTGTTCCTCCGCGTGTCGGCGGCCGGGCGCGCCCTCGTGGACGTGTCGCACCGCAATGTCGGGATCGACGGCCGCGGGGTCGCGGCCGCGATCACTCTCGAGGCCGGCTGCCCCCTCGACCTCGGCGACGCCGCCTTCCCGGCGGGCAGTGCCGCCCGCACGCTCCTCGGCAAGGCCAAGATCGTGCGGATCCGTCGCCCCGGCCCGGTCCCGACATACTGGGTGGCGTGCTGGCGGACCTTCGCGAACTCCGTGTATGGCTTGCTGGAGGAGGCCGCCTTCGGGGCCGGCCAGCTGGAGAGAGCCGCCGCGCGATGATCAGCGCCTTCGATCTGTTCAAGATCGGGATCGGCCCGTCGAGTTCCCACACGATCGGGCCGATGGTGGCCGCGCGCCGCTTCCGCGACCGCGTCGCCGGCCGGACCGGCGTCGCGCGGGTGAGCGCGGAGATCTTCGGCTCCCTCGCCTGGACCGGGCGCGGCCACGGCACCGACGTGGCGATCTTCCTCGGCCTGCTCGGCCACGAGCCCGCGACCGTCGATCCGGACGCCGTGGCGGGCTACACGCGGGGGCTGGCCGAGACCGGCGCCATCGGCCTGCCGGGCGTCGCCTTCGACACGACGAAGGACCTGATCTTCAACTTCACCGAGGTGCTGCCCCGCCACACCAACGGCATGCGCTTCCGCGCCCTCGACGCCGACGGCGCCGTGCTGGACGAGGTCGTCTGCTACTCGGTCGGCGGCGGCTTCGTCGAGGAGGAGGGGGCGGCGGAGGCCGCCGGCCTCGGCACCGTCGCACTGCCCCACCCGTTCGAGAGCGGCGCCGACCTGCTGCGGATCTGTGCCGAGACGGGCCTCACCATCCCGCAGGTCCAGATGGCCAACGAGCGCGCCCTGCGCGGCGAGGCCGAGATCGAGGCTGGGCTCGACGCCGTCCGCGACGCCATGCTGGCCTGCATCGCCCGCGGCCTGCGCATGGACGGCGAGCTGCCCGGCGGCCTCAGGGTCCGGCGGCGGGCGAAGCGCCTGCACGAGACCCTCGAGGCGAACCGCCTCGCGAACAGCCGGCCCGCCCACGAGATCATGGACTGGATCAGCCTGTTCGCCCTGGCGGTGAACGAGGAGAACGCGTCCGGCGGCCGGATCGTGACGGCGCCGACCAACGGCGCGGCCGGGATCGTGCCGGCGGTGCTGCGCTACATCGTCGACTTCTATCCCGGCTGGAGCGAGGCGCGGGGCCGCGACTACCTCCTCGCCGCCGCCGCGATCGGCGGCCTGATCAAGCGCCGGGCCTCGATCTCGGGCGCCGAGGTCGGCTGCCAGGGCGAGGTCGGCTCCGCGGCCGCCATGGCGGCGGCCGGGCTCGCCGCCGTGCTCGGGGGCGACGCGCGGCAGGTCGCCAACGCCGCCGAGATCGCCATGGAGCACCATCTGGGCATGACCTGCGACCCGATCGGCGGGCTCGTCCAGATCCCCTGCATCGAGCGCAACGCCTTCGGCGCCAACAAGGCGGTGGCGGCCGCCTCCCTCGCCCTCCACGGCGACGGGGTGCACTTCGTGAGCCTCGATCAGGTCATCGAGACGATGCGCCAGACCGGGCACGACATGCAGGCCAAGTACAAGGAAACGTCCCTCGGCGGCCTCGCGGTCAACGTCGCCGCCTGCTGAGCGCGCCGTCGCTCTCCGCCCTCGCAGGAAGCCGCGTCAGGGCGCCCACGCCGCCTCCGGCAGCGCGAACGGCTCCGGCGCGTGCCCGTCCGCGCGGAGCGCGGCCAGCAGATCGTCCGGCGTGAGGGTCAGGGTGCGCGTGCTGACCAGGGGATGGACGTTGACCGGCGCCTCCGCGAGCCTACTGTCCTGCACGAGGATCCGCACGCTGCCCGGCGCGGCGTTGAGGGCGCCGACCGGCCCGCGTCGGGAACCGGAGCGTCGCTACTCGGCGGCCGTCCGGGCCGCGGTCTCCGCCCCGTCGTCCACGCCGAAGCGCGCGATGCTGTCCTCCAGCCGCAGCGCGGCGTTGATCAGGGCCATGTGGGAGAAGCCCTGCGGCGTGTTCCCGCGCTGGGCGCCGGTGGCCGGGTCGATCTCCTCGGCGAGCAGCCCGACATCGTTGCACCGGGCGATCAGCCGCTCGAACGTGGCCTTGGCCTCGTCGGTCCGCCCGTCGAGGGCGAGGCAGCCGACCCGCCAGAACGCGCAGGCCGTGAACGTGCCCTCGTCACCCTCCAGGCCGTCTTCCATGCGGTAGCGGTAGATCAGGTCGCCGACGCCCAGCTCGCGCTCGACCGCCGCCAGGGTCGCGCGCATGCGCGGCTCCCGCGGGTCGAGGGCCCCGAACAGGGCGACGCGCAGGACAGCGGCGTCGAGATGGTGCGAGTCGTAGGCGCCGACATAGGCCTGCTTCTCGGCGCTCCATCCCCGCTCGAGGTATTCCGACCGGATCTCGGCGGCGATCCGCTCCCACTCGGCGATCCTCGCGTCCGATACACCCGCGATGTTGCGGGCGATCCGGGCCGCGTCCCGCAGGGCGACCCAGAGCATCGCCTTGGTGTGGACCTGCTGGCGCGGACCGGTGCGCAGCTCCCAGATGCCGTTATCGGGGTCGTGGCGGTGCCGGATGGCCCGGGCGGTGAGGTTGTCCAGCACCTCCGGCAGCCGGTCGTTGACCTTCTCGGGCGGGTCGTAATCCACCGCCTCGAGGAACACGCACAGCGCCCGGAGCAGCTCGCCGTAGATGTCGTGCTGGTCCTGGCACTCGGCGATGTTGCCGATCACCACGGGCCCCACGCCGTTCCAGCCGGCGAGGTGACTCAGTTCCTCCTCCGGCGGCATGTCGCCGGCGATGCCGTACATGAGCCGCGTCTCCCGCCCGAAGGTGCCGTCGCGCTCGCGCAGGAAGCGCAGGAACTCGGACGCCTCGCGGACGTAGCCCAGCATCACGAAGGCGGTGACCGTGAAGGCGGCGTCCCGCATCCAGGTGAAGCGGTAATCGTAGTTGCGGTTGCCCGGCACCGCCTCGGGCAGGCCCGCCGTCGCGGCCGCGACGATCCCGCCCGAGGGCGAGTAGGTCAGCAGCTTCAGGCAAAGGGCGGACCGCATCACGGCGTCCCGGTAGGCACCGCGATAGGTGCTGCGGGCGCTCCAGCGCCGCCAGTAATCGGCGGTCGTCTCCAGGCGGCGCCGGGCCCCGGCGAAGTCCTCGATGCAGGCCTCGTCCTGATCCTCGCCGTGGGTCAGGACGAGATAGGCGGTCTCGCCCTCCGCGAGGTCGAACCGGATCTCGGCCGAATCCCCCGCGAGGGTCGGGCAGGGCTGCGCGTTGACCCGCACGCGCCAGTCCCCCGCCTCGAACAGGACCGACCCGCCCTCGACCAGCGGCGTGCAGGGGCGGCGGGCGTAGTCGAAGGTCGGGCGGACCCGGAACACGCCCGAGACCCGACCCTGCTCGCAGGTCAGCAGCCGGATCAGGCGGCTCTCGCTCTCGCCGTCCGGCCCCTCCTCGGGCTCCGGGCTCGGCGGGTTGACGGGCATCAGGTCGACGAGGCGCGCCCGGCCGGTCTCCGTGAAAAAGGTCGTCTCCAGGATGTTGGTGTCGGGGAGGTACCGGCGCGCACTCCCGGTCGGGCCGTCGAGGGCGAGGCTGCACGCCCCGCCCTTGTCGTCGTCGAGGAGCTTCACGAACAGGGCCGGCGAATCGTGGCGCGGCCAGCACAGCCAGTCGATGGAGCCGTCCCGGGCGATCAGCGCGCAGGAGTGGGTGTCCCCGATGAGGGCGTAATCGCTGATGGGCTTCGACACGGGGCTTCCGGATGGCGGTACCCGGTCTGCCGGGCAGGACAGAGTGCTGAGGTAGCCGAACGGCGTGTTGCGGGGAGTCCCGCTCGACGATTCGCCGCACGGCCGCTCGCGATCGATCCCGGTCGGTCAGGCCCCGGGCCTCGGCAGCATGCGGTCGCTGATGATCCGCCGCTGGATCTCGCTGGTGCCCTCGAAGATCGTCGTCAGCCGCGCGTCGCGCCAGTAGCGCTCGACGCGGCGCTCGGTGGTGTAGCCGTTGCCGCCGTGGAGCTGCATGGCCTGGTTGGTGACCCGCACCGCCGTCTCGGTGGCCAGGAGCTTCACCATCGCCGACTCGCTCTCGGCGGGCTCGCCCAGGTCGAGGAGGTGGGCGACCTGATGCCAGAAGGCGCGCGCCTGCGCGACCTCGGCCGCCATGTCGGCCAGCGCGAAGCGCAGCGCCTGGAAGTCGCCGATCGGGTGGCCGAACTGGACCCGCTCCTGGAGGTAGCTCTGGCAATCCTCGACCGCCGCGCGGGCGACGCCGACCGCCCGCGCTGCCGTGTGGACCCGGGCGATGTTGAGGCCGCGCTGAACGGCGGCGAACCCGCCGGAATCCGCGTCCGCCCCCTGGTCGCCGTAGAGACCTGTGAGCCGGTCGCTCTCGGGCACGCACACGTCCTCCAGGGTCAGCTCGAAGGTCTGGAAGCCGTGATAGCCGATCTTGTCGATCACCCGGCCGGTCACGCCGGCGGGGAAGCTGTCGCGCTCCTTGAGCACGAGGAACGGTTCGAGGCCGGCCGAGCGCGACTCCCCCGGCTCCGGGTCGCGGGTCCGGGCCAGGACCTCGATGAAGTCGGCGCCCTTGGCGAAGCCGGCCCAGCGCTTGGTCCCGGTGATCCGCCACCGGTCGCCGTCGCGCACCGCCCGGGTCTGCACGCCGGCGAGGTCGGACCCGGCATCGGGCTCCGACAGGGAGATCGAGCCGATCCACTGCCCCCGGGCCGAGCGCCGGAGCAGCTCCGCCCGGCGCTCCGGATCGAGGGTCTGGGTGCCGAGTCCCTGGCCGCGGGCCAGGATGCTGCCCACCGACAGCCAGGCCCGGGCCAGCTCCTCCGAGACGAGGCAGTACTCGAACACGCCGAGCCCCAGGCCGCCGTGCTCCGCCGGGATCGTGATCCCGAACCAGCCCTTCTCGGCCATGGCGTCGATGAGCGTCCGCGGCATCTCGGCCTTGTGACGGTCGAGCTCGTCGGCGAGCGGCAGGACGGTGTCGCGGGCGAAGGCGCGGGCCTCGGCCTGCAGCGCCGCCCGCGCCTCGGTCCGCCAGGGCGAGGCGAGTTCCGGCGGCCGCGGCGCGATCAGGTCCTTCCGATCCTCGGTTCCGGTCATCGTTTCCCCCCTGTGGTGTGACGCCGTGCGGCAACTCAGTTCAGGTCCGTGCGGGAAACACGCGCTTACAAATTGGTTCCGTGCCCCACCTTCGAATAATCGGCGGAAGGCGTCATAATAGCCTGATGATGCAGGCCGACCCGCAGACCGACTCCTTTGCGATGAGCGCACCCGCAACACCCCACATCCTCGTCGTCGAGGACGATCGGGAGATCTCGGCGCTGATCGCGCGCTACCTGCGCGGCAACGATTGCCGCGTCACGCTCGCCGGTGACGGGGCCGACATGGACCGGATCCTGGCGGAAGCGCGCATCGACCTCATCGTGCTCGACCTGATGCTTCCCGGCGAGGACGGACTGAGCCTGTGCAAGCGCCTGCGCGGCACCTCGCAGATCCCGATCCTGATCCTGACCGCGAAATCCGAGGACGTGGACCGGATCCTCGGCCTCGAACTCGGCGCCGACGACTACCTCGCCAAGCCGTTCAATCCGCGCGAGCTGCTCGCCCGCATCCGCGCGATCCTGCGCCGGGTCGCCGCCGAGGCGCCGGACGCCGACGAGCGGCGGCGCCTGCACTTCTCGGGCTGGACGCTGGACGTCTCCCTGCGGCAGGTCCTGTCGCCCGAGGGCGCCCGCATCTCGATCACCGGGGCGGAGTTCGACCTGCTCCACGCCCTCTGCCTCCGACCGGGGCGGGTGCTGTCGCGGGACCAGCTCCTCGACCTCACCCAGGGCCGGGCCGCGGGCCCGTTCGAGCGGAGCATCGACGTGCTGATCTCCCGGATCCGCCAGAAGATCGAGCGCGACACACGCAACCCCGAGTTCATCCGCACGATCCGGTCCGGGGGCTACCTTTTCACGCCCGAGGTGACGCGGTCATGAGCGGGCTGGGGCGGCTCCGCGCGCGGCTGCGCCCGAAGACCATCGCCGGCCAGATCGCGCTGCTCGTGGTCGCCGGCATCGCGGTGGCCCACGTGGTCGCCACCGCGGCGTTCCTGATGCTGCACGAGTCCCAGAATCCCGACACGCTGCCGGGCGTGGCCGCGAGCCGTCTCGGCGTGCTCGTGAGACTCATGGACGCCGCTGACCCGGCGGCGCGGCCGGCGCTGCTGGCGAGCGGTCGCAGCCTGCCGCTGATCCAGGTCGAGCCCTGGGACGGGACGGTGCCGCCGGGGGCGAAGCCGGCCCCCGACCTGCCGGTAATCCGCAAGCTGCGCTACGGCGCCGGCCGGCCGGTGACGATCACCGACCTCGCCGCGGGCGACCGAGCGCGCGGCACGTCGGACGGGCGCCTCCATATCGGCATCGTCACGCCGGCCGGTGTGCGGGTCCAGGCGACGCTGCCGAACGATCCCCTGAGGGGCCCCCGCCAGGGGGCGCTGATCTTCACCGTGGTGTTCCTGGCGCTGACGCTGGCGCTGCTCTGCGTCTGGGCCACGCGCGCCCTCACGGCGCCGCTCAAGCGGCTCGCGGGCGCGGCGGAAGCCTTCGGCGCCCGCGACGACCACGTGGCGCTGCCGGAGGCGGGCCCGCGCGAGGTGCTGGCCGTGTCCCGGGCGCTGGACCGGATGCGGTCGCGCGTCCGCCGCCTGATCGACGACCGGACGCAGATGCTGGCGGCGATCAGCCACGACCTGCGCACGCCGATCACCCGGCTCCGCCTGCGCGCCGAGTTCATCGAGGACGAGAATGCCCGGGCCTCGACCCTGCGCGACCTCGACCAGATGAACGGCCTCGTCGAGGCGGCGCTCTCCTTCGTGCGCGACGGCCAGATCCGCGACGCGAACAGCCACAGCCTCGTGGATCTCGCCTCGGTGGTGCAGACGGTCTGCGACGACTACTCGGATTTCGGCGCCCCGGTCAGCGTCAGCCGCAGCCGGCACGTCCTGGTCCAGGGCCGGCCCGAGGAACTCCAGCGCGCGGTCACCAACCTCGTGGACAACGCCGTGAAGTACGGCGGCCGGGCCGAGGTGCAGATGGAAGCGTCCGAGCGCGGTGTCCGGGTCTGCATCCTGGATAACGGCCCGGGGATCCCCGAGGCGGAGCGCGAGGCGATGCTCCAGCCCTTCGTGCGCGGCGACCGAGCCCGCAATCTCAACGAGGCCAGCGGCTTCGGCCTCGGCCTCTCGATCGTGCAGGCCATCGTCGAGGCCCATAACGGGCGCCTGCGGCTGGAGAACCGCCCCGAGGGCGGGCTCTGCGCGGCGATCGAGCTGCCGCTGGCCGCCCAGGCCTTCGCGGGGCGCGCGGCGCAGAAGCCCGCGCCGCTCCCGGCCGAGGCGGCCTGAGGCCGCCCCGGGGTCGCGACCGGCCTACGCCGCCCGCACGTTGCGGAGGAACTGCGCGACCTCCGCGCGGAGCTGCTCCGAGCGCGACGCCAGGGAATCGGACGCCTGCGCGACCGAGTCCGCGGCCTCCCCGGCATCGCCCGCGACCCGGGCGACCTCGGCGATCTCCAGGGTCATCGTGCCGGTGCCGGACGACGCCTGCCCCATGCTGCGCACGATGTCCTGCGTGGTGACGCCCTGCTGGTCCACTGCGGCGGCGATGCTGGTCGACACCTGGTTCATCGCCTCGATCTGGGCCGTGATGCCCTGGATCGCCCCGGCCGCGTCACCCGTGACCGTCTGGATCGAGGCGACCTGACGGCTGATCTCCTCGGTGGCGCGGGTGGTCTGCGCGGCGAGTTCCTTGACCTCGGCGGCGACCACCGCGAAGCCGCGGCCGGCCTCGCCGGCACGGGCGGCCTCGATCGTGGCGTTGAGCGCCAGCAGGTTGGTCTGCCCGGCGATCGTCGAGACCATGCCGACCACGTCGCCGATGCGCGTCGCGGCCGCGGCGAGGTCGGTCATGGTCTGCTCGGCCCGGCGGGCCTCGCCGACGGCGGTGGCGGACATCCCGGCCGCCTGCTCGACCTGCCGGCCGATCTCCTGGACGGTCGCGCCGAGTTCCTCGGCCGCGGCGGCCACGGTGTTGACGTTGTCGGAGGTCTGCTGCGCGGCCCCGGCGACGCTGGTCGAGCGCTCGGAGGTGCTGGAGACCGCGGCGCGCATGGTGTCCGAGGCCCCTTGCAGCTCCGTGACCGCGCCGGTCAGGCCCTCGACGATGCCGCCGACCGAGCGCTCGAAGCCGTCGGCGAGCTGCTTCAGCATGGCCCGCCGGCTCTGCTCCTCCCGCAGGCGCGCGGCCTCCGTGGTCTGGAGCTGCTGCGCGGCCTCCTCCAGCGACATGTCGCGGATCGTGACCACGGCGCGGGCGATGTCGCCGATCTCGTCCCGCCGCGCGCTGCCCGGCACGTCGGTCAGCGCCTGGCGCTCGGCGAGGGCCTTGAGCGCGCGGGTCAGGGCGCCGAGCGGCGCCACGATCGAGCGGGCGAGCAGGAGACCGAGCAGGGCCGTTCCGGCGAGCACGAACAGGCCGGTCAGGATCAGCGTGCGCGACAGGGCCTGGACCGCGTCGATCGCCTCCGCCTGGGTCTGCTCCGCCACCACCGTCCAGGGCGCGCCCAGGACGGTCACCGGCGAGGCGGCCGCCATGTGGGCGCCGTTCTCCGCCGCGAAGTCGACGGGACCGCCGGCCTTGACCCGGTCGGCGGCGAGGCCGATCCCGCCGAGACCCGCGCCGGCATGCACGGCGGGGTTCAGCGGCGGGTTGCTGCGCAGGAGGCCGTCCGCGCCGACCGCCAGGATCTGACCCGTGTCGCCGAGGCCGGTCCGCTTCGACAGCGTCTGGTCGAACAGCGCCGGCGTGACCCGCATGACGATGAAGCCGATCCGCTCGGCCGCCTGGGCCGTGCCCATGGCGACGTTCGCCCGCTTGGTCATGGCGCGGCCGAGGAAGGCGGCCGGGACCCCGTCCACCGGGTAGGCGGCGAAATCCTCGTAGAGGACCGCGCCCGGATCGGCGGATCTCAGGCGCTCGACGAGGCGGGCGAGCGCCGTCCCCGCCAGGCCGTCGTCCGTCACCGACTTGCCGAAATCGGCACCCTTCGTCGTGGTGTAGTCGATCCGGCCGTTGTCATCGAGGAACAGCAGGTCGGCGTAGCCCGGCTGCGCGACGAGCTTGCGCGCCACCTCCTGGACCTTCACGTGCCGGCGGGCATACATCGACGGCATGCCGCTGCCGTCGAGCGCGACCCGCGCCTCGGCGGTCTGCGGCGCGCGGAACGCCTCGATCACGCTCGCAGTGTCGGGCTTCGCCGGGTCGAGGTTCTCGAGCAGGTCGGGGAAGTTCGAGACGATCTGCGGGTGCGCCGCCACCGCCAGGAAGTCGGCCTGCGCCCGGTCCGCCACCAGCTCGATCGCGTCCCGGCGCGCCGCCGCGGCGAGCTCGAGCCGCTCGTGGGCCGCGGCCATCAGTCCCGCCCGCGCCGAGTACCAGCTGAAGCCGCCCATGGCGGTGGCGCTCAGGAGCGCCAGGCCGACGGTCGTCGCGGGAAGGCGCGTGCTCAGCCGCGATAGCGTGATCATGATGACCCTGAATCTTTGAGAGATTGCTTGAGGCGTACCAATCGCCCAATCCTTATAAAAACTCGTAAACACCAATACACTGCTCGGACCTTCTGCAGACCCGACACATACAACTTACGAGGCAGTCCAGACACCAACAATCCAAGTTGTGAATGGTCAATTCTCCCGCCCGGCAAGGTTCCGCCGGGCGGGTCGGCGTCGGAACCTCGGGCGCGGTGACGGATGGCCGGCCCCGGGCGCGCCCCCGGAGCGCGCATCTTCTCGCGGCCGCGATCCCGGCCCGGGCGCACCGTCACGGATCTTGCTGGCCGATCCGGTCTCGCGGTCACCGTCATCGGACGGTTATGAGTCCGGATGGTAGAGCGGCCGCGGAGCACCGGTGCTCCGGGACGGCGATGGAGGTGGGATGAGCGGCGAAGACCAGTCGGACCGGGCGCGCAGCATCGCGCTGATCGGGGCGCCGATCGAGGTCGGGACCAGCGAGGCCGGCGCCCTCATGGGCCCGGCCGCCCTGCGCACGGCCGGTCTCGTCCGGGCGCTCGCCGAACTCGGCCACGCGATCGCGGATCGCGGGGACGTCGTGCCGGACGGGCCCGCCGGGACGCGCGGGCTCGAGGGTGTCGCCGCCTGGACGCGCGCCCTGTCGAGGGCCGTGGAGGACGCCCTCGACGCCGGGGCGCTCCCGCTGACCGCCGGCGGCGACCACAGCCTGTCCCTGGGCTCCGTCGACGGGGTGATGCGGCACTGCGCGCGGCACGGCCGGTCCGTCTTCGTGCTCTGGCTCGACGCCCACGCCGACTTCAACACGCCGGCGACCTCGCCCTCCGGCAACGTCCACGGCATGCCGCTCGCCGCCCTGTGCGGCGAGCCGGGCTTCCCGCCGCTCTTCGCCGAGCCCGCGCCGGCGCCCCTGCCACCCGCCGACGTCCACCTGTTCGGCCTCCGGTCAATCGACGCCGGCGAGCGCGCCCTCGTGACGGCGCGCCGGGTCGGCGTCACCGACATGCGCACGATCGACGAGTTCGGCGTGGTGGCCCCCCTGCGGCGGGTGCTCGACCGCGTCGCCGCGCAGGGGGCGCATCTCCATGTCAGCCTCGACATCGATTTCCTCGATCCGTCGATCGCCCCGGCGGTGGGCACCACCGTTCCGGGCGGCGCGACCTTCCGGGAGGCGCACCTGATCATGGAGATGCTCCACGATTCCGGGCTGGTCCGCTCCCTCGACGTGGTGGAACTCAACCCCTTCCTGGACGAGCGCGGCCGCAGCGCCCGGGTGCTGGTCGAGCTGGTGGCCAGCCTGTTCGGCCGGCGCATCCTCGATCGGCCGACCCTGCCGATCGAGGCCGTGCCGGCAGAGCCGGCCGGGCGCGCCTGATGCACGGCCGTCCCGCACCGTCGGCCCCGCCCGAGACGACCGGGACCGCGCCCGCCCGCCAGCGCTCGGACGGGCGCGTCCGGCTGCGCGTCGGGCCGGCCCGTCCGGGCGGCGGGACGCGCATCCTGGATCTGGCGGAAGCCGGGCCGTCGCGGCTGCGCTTCCCCCGCGGGACCGGCGCGCTGGAGGCCGTTCTGGTCAACACCGCGGGCGGCGTGGCCTGCGGCGACACCTTCGCCATCGACCTCGCCCTGGAACCCGGGGCCGACCTGGTGCTGACCACCACGGCGGCCGAGAAGATCTACCGCTCGGACGGACCCGTGAGCCGCATCGCCAACACCCTGACCCTGGGGGAGGGGGCCGGCCTCGCCTGGCTGCCGCAGGAGACGATCCTGTTCGATCGCGCCCGGGTGCGGCGGCGCTTCGAGGCCGATCTGGCCGAGGGGGCCGCGCTGATCGCCGTGGAGGTCGTGGCGTTCGGCCGCGCCGCAAGGGGCGAGCGGATCGGCGACGGGCTGTTGAAGGATTCGTGGCGAATTCGCCGGTGCGGGCGCCTCGCCTACGCCGACGACGTGCTGCTGGAAGGGCCGATCAGCGACCACCTCGCCCGCCCGGCCATCGGCGGCGGCGCCCGCGCCTGCGCGACGATCCTCGACGTTTCCCCCGGCGCGGAGGGGCGCCTCGACGAGGCGCGGACCCGTCTGGCCGAGGCCGCGGCGCCCGGAACGACGGCGGCGGCGAGCGCCTGGAACGGCCATCTGGCGGTCCGCGCGCTGGGCGACGCGGTGGGGCCCCTGCGGGGGCTCGTCGCCCGGTTCCTGGCGGGCTACCGGGGCCTGCCGATGCCCCGGGTCTGGCAGAGCTGACGCGGTCCGCACAATCCGGGTCTCGGGGCCGTTGCCTGCGACCGTCGACCTCTGCTAGAGACGCGCACCCGGAGCTGTCCGCCAAGCTCCGGACGGGACGGCAGCGCCGTTCGGGAAGGCCTCGTGGCGGAGTGGTTACGCAGAGGACTGCAAATCCTTGCACCCCGGTTCGATTCCGGGCGAGGCCTCCATCCTTCCCAGACACATTGAACCGGCCGCGACGCGCCGATGCGGCGCCCGTCAGGCGTCGCGGACCTCCACCATGAAGGTCTCGATCGCCCGCTGCAGGCTGTGCGTCCCGGCATTGACCCGGGCGGCGCTGCCGCGCACCTGGCCGGCCTGCGCCTCGTTGGACGCGGCCGCGGACTGAACGCCCGCCACGCTCTCCGAGACCTGCCGGGCCTCCGCCGCCGCGCCGGAGATCGCCCGCGCGATCTCCTGGCTGGCCTGGCCCTGCTGGTCGGTGGCGTCGGCCACCTCGGACGCGATCAGGCTCATCCGGGCGATCGTCTCGCCGATCGTGCCGATGGCGCCGACCGTGCGCCCGGCGGCGCCCTGGATCGACCCGACCTGCCCGGTGATGCGGTCGGTCGCGAGCGCCGTCTGGCCGGCCAGCGCCTTCACCTCCGCGGCGACCACCGCGAAGCCCCGCCCGGCAGCCCCCGCGCGGGCCGCCTCGATCGTCGCGTTGAGCGCGAGCAGGTTCGTCTGCTCGGCGACCTCGCGGATCAGCGTGACCACGGCGCCGATCTCCTCGGCCGCCTGCGAGAGGCTCATCACCGTCTCCTTGAGCCCCTGCGTGTCGGAGAGCGCCGAGGTGGCGATCGCGCTGGTGTGCCGGACCCGCGCCCCGATCTCCCGCGCCGAGGCCGAGAGTTCCTCGGCCGCGCTGGCGACGCTGTCGACGAGGCCCGCGCTCTGGTTCGACGCCCCGGCCACGACGGCCGCCTCGGCGGCCATCGCGCCCGCGTTGCCCGAGAGGGTGTCGGCCGCCGCCTGCATCGCTTCGGCCGAGCCGGCGAGATCCGTGACGGCGCGATGCGTCTCGGCCTCGAAGGCGCGCGTCGCCGCGGCCAGGGCCTCGGCCCGGCTGCGGTCGCGGTCGCGCCGCGCCTGCGCCTCCGCGTCGAGGTCGCGCTTCTCGATCAGGGCCGTGCGGAACGCCGCGATGGCGGCGGCCATCTCGCCGATCTCGTCGCGGCGATGCGTGAACGGGATCGCGCGGTCGAGATCGCTCGCGGCGAGCGCCGTCATGCCATCCTTGAGCCGATGCAGCGGCCGCCGCACCTGACTCACGATGATCCAGATCGCCGCGAGCAGGCCGAGTGCCAGCGCCACGGCCGGCACGACCACCAGGGTGATCCGCGCCTGGCGGCGGTCGGCGGCGTCCGCGGCGCGACGCGCATTCAGGCGGTTCAACACCTCCCGTCCGAGGATGCCGATCTCGGCGACCATGCGCTCGCGGTTCTTCACGGTCGCGTCGTCCGTCGCCTGGATCAGGGCAGCCTTGGGCGAGACCGTCAGGCCGAGTTCGGCGGTGTCGGTCTGGTACGCGATGAATTCCTTGACGAAGAGGTCGAAGCGCCGCCGGCGGTCGGCGGGAAGCTGATCCTCCATGGCCTCGAGGAACGGCCCTCGCACCTGCTCCACCGTGGCGAGGGCGTCGTGGAGCGCCGACAGGCGGGTACGCGCCTCGGTCGTGTCCTCCGCGGTGTAGAGGGCCGTGGCCTGCACCACCGCGTGCTCGATCGCCTGTCCCAGCGCGCCCGCCTGCAGGCCGGCGTTCCAGATCCGGTCGGTGGCGGCCGCGCGCTCCTGTTCCCAGTTCGACTGGCGGACCGCGAAGGCGGCGATGGCGATCGCCACCAGGGCCAGCAGACCGATCACCGCGGAGAGCTTCAAACCGAGTGAGATGCGCATGATGAGGGGCCGCTTCGGACAGAGAGTCGCTCGGCCGCAGCTATACAGAAACAAAACTTTTTCGACAGGTAAATATAGCCGGCAAATTCACTTATTTTCTACTTGCCTGTTGCGACTCAATTGCCGACAAAAGGCCGGTTTTCGCTGGAAATTCACGAACATCAAGCGAGCAGATCTCGGCCAGTCGAGGGCCGTCGATGCAGTTCCGCGCGCAGGCGGCGGCCTCCGGTGCCGAGATCGAATTCGTCCGGTCCCGCTCGGACCGCGTGCTACGCGCACCGGCAACGTATCCGGTTGGCGATCACGGCAGCCGGATCTCGGGCCGGCCGGGGATGCGCGTCTTCGGCAGCTGACGGGCGGCGACGATCTCGCGACGGAGATCGTCGCGCTGCGCCTCGACGAGGTCGGGGAGGATGTCGGCCTCGTGCTCGTCCAGAGCCGCGATCAGCCGGGGATGACCGGCGGTCCACTCGAAGGCGACGCAGACCTCGCGCTCGGCGTAGGGATCCAGAGGGTCGAGACAGCGATGGGTCGGCATGGGTCGCGGGGTCATCACACCGGCACGCCGGCGAGGCGGCCCCCGTAGGTGTGTGTAACGACAACCGGATGACGTCCCGCGGGCGCCCCCCCGAGACCCGGCGAGTCAGGCGACGGGGGTGCGGGGCCATGTTGCCGATGGGCCACACTCCGGTCCTGCCGATCGGCTCCGGAAGGCTGTCGCGCTCTGTCGCAGGGCACCGCGCGTCGCTTTGAGCGCAGATCCCGCATCGAGGCCCTTGCGTCCCGCGATCGCGGTGTGTAGAGACCCCCTCGTGATCCCCGATAGCTCAGTTGGTAGAGCAGGCGACTGTTAATCGCCTTGTCGCAGGTTCGAGTCCTGCTCGGGGAGCCATCCATTGCCCAACAACTTGATCGCGCTCAGTTTTCGGCCGGGCTCCCGCATCGGGTGCTGAGGTTCGGGACCAGCGTTGCCGTTCCGGCGCTCGGCAATACGTCCTTTGCGCCGTGTTCGACTGACGCGATACGGGCGCGACGGCGACCGGTCCGATCCGCACCGCAGCGCGACCGCCGGCAGACGGTGCTGGGTCCGGGCGCCGCCGCGGACCGTTCCTCGCCGAGATCTACGGGAGCCGACGGCCGCGTGTGGTCGGGCGGACGGCGGCGACCTAGATCCCGGATCCGTCCTGCGAGAGACCGGTCATGGCCTTCACCGATCCGAAAGAACCCAGCGCGGCGTCGATCAGCGACCTGGAGCTGGTCAATACCCTGATCGAGCGCAAGGAAGCCGGCGATCCGGTCGACCCCGATATCCTGGCGCTGCTGACCGACATGGAACGGCTCGGGCTCACCGGAACGGATGCCTACGCGACGCTCGACGCGTATCGGCCCGGGCCCGCGGTCGGTGCGACCGGCGGGGATGACGGGACCGTGGCGGAGTCCTAGCGGCGGCGCGCGGTCGCGCCGGGTCGCTGATCCGGCGGGTCAAGCCGGCCCCGACGCCGCAGCGTGGCGGGGCCGCTCCGCGTCCGATGCGGCCACCGCCGGGTCGATCGAGGCTTACCGGCAGCGATGGCGACGCCCGTCTCGACCGAGATCGGCCCCGCTCTGCGGGTCGCAGGATCGGAACCGGGGCGCGCAGGCGCGGTCTTCGGCGACAACACGGTCCGTTTCTCGGCTTCGTCGCGATGTTCGCGGATGGGGCGGGGGGCAGCCCGCACGGTTCTCCGACCTCGGAAGACCGCCGTTCGTCCCGTCGCCGTCCGACGGGCAGCGCGTACAGGATCGCGAACACGGCGCCGCCGCCGGTCAGCCGCCGGGACGGCATCCCGAGCGGCCCGTCGGATCGCACGGCCTCGGTCCCCGGTGCGGGATCCACGGCCTGCGCGCGGGCGCGCGGGGCGGCAGAGCCGAGAAGCGCCGCGGCCGGGCCGCGCAGTCGCGACAGGGCGCCTCTCCGCAACGGTGTCGCCGACGCCGCGGTCCATCCGCTTCACGGCGCCAGGGTCGGACGCGGCGCACCGATGTCGGCCCGCACAGCTGCGGCGCGGTGCGCGCCGGGAGCCGCGGGAACATGCGCCGCGCCTCCCGGCAATGGACAGGACGCCTACGAGGTCTGCTGACGCTTCAGGCTGCTCTGCGCCCCGGACTCGTTCGTCTTCGGGTTCGCCAGGCCGCTCGTGTTGCCGTCGGCGTCAGCGTCGATGCCGGCGGCCACCTGCCGATTGCCGGCATGGTCCTGATACTGCTCGGTCTGGACGTTCTTGCTGTCCAGGCCCCGCTCGTCGCTGTGCCGGGACTTGTCGCGGTTGCTGAGCACCATGTTCTCGGTCAGCACGCCCTCGGGCAGTTCCGACATGGCCCCGCTTCCGGTTCCTTTGCCCTGGGCGCCCGGGCCGACCTTGTGCCGACTGGCATTCGCCATGATCATCCTCCGGTGCGGATCAACACTCTCGTCGGGCGCGGCGGCGCGCGGCACCCGGGCGGATCGGGCCGTCAGCGGTCCTGCTGGTAGCCCTGGTTGGTGGTGTTCACCTTGGAATTGCCGGCCTGGCCAAATTTGTCCGGATCCATGGTCTGGGATCCGGCACGGCCCTGCGTGAGCGGCGCTTCAGTGGCGCCGCCGGGCCCCTTGTCGGACCGGTTGGCCGGCGGAACAGGCGGTGGCTTGGTCGTCATGGTTACCCCGTGTTGGCCGAATACGGGGACAACCCGAGACGGTCCGCACCGTTCCGGACGCGGGTTTCGCAATCACGCGCCAGATCTGATCCGCGCACGCTGAAGCTTTTGATCAGAATTATACATGTGTTCAATCGGTCATGGGGCCGATAGAGCGCCCTTATGGGGTCCACTACTCCGGCAGTCCGCGCGACGACGTCGTCTCAGGCGGCTGACCGTGAATCCCCGCGAACCGATGCCTGCCGGGTCGGGTTGTCGGCACGGGGAGAACCTCTCGCAGAGGGCCGCACGGCCGTCCCGGTGCCGGGGGATATCGAAGACCCGAAGCAGTGCCGCGCCATCGTCGACCGGGCGGTGGCCACGTTTGGGCCGGTCGACGTGCTCGTCAACAAAGCCGCGCACCAGAAGACCTTCGCGGGTCCGGAGGAGATCTCCGACGAGGAGTGGGAGGTCACCCTCGCGACCAACATCCACGCCATGTTCTACCTGGTGAAGGTCGCCCTGTCGCACATGAAGAGCGGGGCCTCGATCGTCAACACGACCTCGGTGAACGCCGACGCGCCCAGCCCGCAATTGCTGGCCTACGCCACCACCAAGGGCGCGATCCAGAATTTCACCGCCGGCCTCGCCCCGATGCTGGCGGAGCGCGACATCCGGGTGAACTGCGTGGCCCCGGGCCCGGTCTGGACGCCGCTCATCCCCTCCACCATGCCGGAGGACAAGGTCCGCACCTTCGGCTCCCAGGTGCCGATGAAGCGCCCGGGCCAACCCTGCGAACTCGCGCCCGTCTCCGTCATGCTGGCCAGTCCGGAATCGAGCTGCGTGTCCGGCGCCACCGTGGCGGTCACCGGCGGCAAGCCGATCCTCTGACTCGAGCCTCTGACCCGAGCCCGTCACAGCCCAGGAGCACCGCCATGGCCCGCAACCCGGCCGATCCGAAGGCATCCGACCGCGCGAGCCTGCGCGCCTTCAGCGCGACGGCCGACCGGAACGGCCAGGATCTCGGCCAGGATCTCGGCCAGGATCTCGGCCAGGATCTCGGCCAGGACGACGCCCGGGACCTCGCGCGCCCCGCGGACCTCCTGCACGAGCGCCAGTCCGATCCGGGCTGGCAAGCCGAGGTGGTCCGCACCGCCTCGGATCAGCACCGCCTCGACGCGGTGAGCGGCGGCAGCGTCGCCTGCGTGGAGGCGACGGAGGCCGAGACGCCGCCCGAGAACCTGCGTCATCTCGGCGACGCAACCGGGCCGAAAACCGCCTGAGCCGCCCGTGACGCCGGTTCGGACAGGCTCCCGGCCTGCGCGCGCGCCGTCACCGACAGGCGGGCCCTCTCGGCCGGCTCGGAGCGGCAGATTCTGCCGATCGGCCGTACCTGCCGCCCCACAGCCCGGACGGGATACTGAAATCGTTGGAGAATTTCTGGAACGCCCCGTGCGTGCCCACCGTGAGGGCGGTCGCGGAGGCGTACCATGTCGGTGAATACGGTTTCGGGCAGTTCACTCCAGCGGGACCTCGTCGGCGCCCTCAGGCAGGCGCGCGCGGCGAACGCCGCCCGCCTCGACGTCGGCACCGCCGCGACGGCGAGCCAGGGGACCGGCACGCAGGCGGCCGCGGACGGCACCGGCCAGGCGACAGCCTCGGCGTCGGCGTCGACCCCGACGCTGTCGAACGATCTGATGGCGTCGCTCCTCCAGCTGCAATCCGACTTCAGCCAGATGGGCCTCCAGAACGGCGTCACGGCGCCCGCGGAAGCCGCGGCCAACGCCGACGACACGGCGACGACCGGCACGGCGTCGGGTCAGACCGCCGACAGCGCGGCCCCCGTCCATCACCATCGCGGCCATCACGGCCAGCGGCCGGTATCGGATGCCGAGCAGAACGAGGGTGCCGCCCAGACCGGCACCGCGACCGACGCGTCCGCGAGCACGTCCGCGAGCACGTCCGCGAGCACGTCCGCGAGCGCGTCGGCGACCACGTCCACCACCGCGGCCGCCGACCCCGCGACGGACAGCGGCAGCGACCTGCAATCCTTCCTGCAGCAGGTCACGAAGGCGGTCACCGCCTACGCGGCCGGCGGGCCGCTCGGCATCGCGGCCGCGCTCACCAGCAGCACCAAGGCCTGACGACCGCGGATTCGAGCCGCGGCTGGAGCGGCGCGGCGGCCTCTGGCATGATCCGGCGAACCGGAGTGCGCCATGGCCCTGACCGTCCCCGTGATCCTCGGCAGCGTGCGGACCGACCGCATCGGCATCCGCGCCGCGCGGTTCCTGATCGCGCAGCTCGCGGCGCGCGGCCACGCCGCCCCGCTGGTCGATCCGGCCGAGCTGGCGCTCCCGCTCCTCGACCGGATGTTCAAGGAATACCCGGCCGGGACGGCGCCGGAACCGCTGCAGCGCTGCGCCGACCTCTTCCGCCGCGCCGACGCCTTCCTGATCGTCACCGCGGAGTACAACCACGGTGTGCCGCCGGCGCTGTCCAACACCCTCGATCACTTCCTTGAGGAGTATTTCTGGCGGCCCTCGGCCATCTGCTGCTACTCGGCCGGCCAGTTCGGCGGCGTCCGGGCCGCGATGCCGCTGCGGGCCATGCTCGCCGAGATGGGCATGTCGAGCATCCCGTCGCTCCTGCCGATCCCGCGGCTCCAGAAGGCCATCGACGCGCAGGGGACCCCCGCCGAGCCCTGGCTCACGTCGGCCGCCGCCCGCTTCCTCGACGAGCTGGAATGGCACGCCGAGGCGCTCCGGGACCGGCGCCAGCGCGGCACGCCGTACTGACCCCCGGAGCGTCGTCCGGACCCATCGGCCCGCGTCGGACGCCGCCCGCTTCGCTCCCGGCGAATCAGAGGTATTCGGACGGCGAACTGGGCGTCCACCTGCGCGTTTCTGTGCCCTGAATCTGTCGAGACAGCGCATTCGATTCTCGAAATGCTCAAATACTCGGCACACGATTGTAGAACAACTGGGCCGGATCGCGCCGGCGAAACGGTGAACGCGCGGAGCGCGCAGGTCGCGAGACAGTATTGCGCTGTTGCAAAAAGGTGGCTGCACACGGCACCGAAGTATGAGAGCTTGGCCGCGTTCCCGAACCCGGACCGATTCCGATGAAGATCGACGAGAGGGCGCTCCTGCAGGAGCGCGTGCGGACGCTTGTCCTGCGCCACGCCCTGGAAGCCGTATTGGACCGCCTCGCGTCGGTCGCGCGCGAGGCGGGGAAGGATGCCGAGACGGAATTCCTGAGCCTGGAGCAGGCGCTCGTCTCGGCCGCGCGCGGGCTCGCCGATCGGGCCACCGCGCAGAAGTTGGCGGTGCTGGTCGCCGTCGAGGATGCCGGCACGACGATCCGGGCCGCGTTCGACAACGCCCATGACCGCCTCGAGGTGCTGCGGCCGGCCCACCTCACCCTCGTCGCGCCGACGGCGGCCGTAGCCGCCTAGTCGCACAGCGTTCCGGGCTCGACCCGAGACGCCCGGCGCGGGCGAAGTCTCAGTGCGGGCGCGACTCGGGCAGAGCCGCGCCGGCGGACACGCGCTCAGGCCCGCGAAACGTCGCGAGACCGGCCGACAGCCGCACGAGCGTCGCGAGGCCCAAGGCGAGGAAGAATGCCCCGCCGGTCAGGACCACCCGCTCGATCCGATCGGTGTTGATGATGTGGTCCGGCACCTCGACACATTGCACGAGGATCTCGGCGACGAGCCCGAGGACCAGCAGGGCGAGGCCGCCCTGGTGGCAGAGCGCGTCGATCGCCGCCTCGTGATCCGGATCCTCGCTCGGCAATCCGCCGAGGAGGTGGCTCACGCCGTGGCGCTCCTCCAGCACCACGCCCCAGCCGATCAGGATGACGCCCATCCCCTCGATCAGATGCCCCGCCTCGTGGATCGTGGCGTGAGTCTGGAACCCCGTGCCCCAGAGTAGCGACGCGACCTCGACGAGCGCCAGCGTCAGAGGGAGCGCGATCAGCGCGTTGAACACGACGATCGACCAGCGATTGAGGAGGAGTTTTGCCAGCATGGACCGGACGACAGTCTGAACGCGCATGGACGCAGCACTCGGGCGTGACGCGGATCACCGATCACGGTCAAGCTCAGCAAGACCGCGCCGCCTGGGCCTCGTCAAGGACGGGTAAGCTTCGGGGACGCGGGGTCCGGAATCCGGGACGGATCGCCCCGTCGCGCGGCCGAGACGGGCGCGTCCGCGGCCGCGCCGCCACGGATGCGGGCTCCGGCCCGCGGCGCCCGGCCGGACACGTTCACGAGGGCCGTCCCCGACGCGACCGGGGAGCGCGGGACGTCGGCTCGGCGCGGCGCATCCGCGACGCGCCCGCCCGTCGCCTCACTGCTTGGCGCGGTTGATGATCGCCCAGAGCGCGCGGGCGACAGGCTCGGTGACGGTCCGGCGGTACTTGCGGTGAACCAGTTGCCCGTTGTGGTAGACGTCCTGCTCCACGTAGAGCCGCTCGCCGTCCCAGCGGACGATGTTGTCGGACTCGGTGGTCTCCTCGACACCGAGATCGCCTCGGAGAATCGAGTTGCCTGTCTGGGTCAGCATACGCGCGTCCTCGTTCACGCAGTCGGTTCTACCCGGGAAGCGCCACCGCGGCTTGTGCAGCGCGACCCCAGGCAGCTCCCGGCCTCGGCAGCATAGGAGGGCATCGGGGGACTTGCCAGCGACGCGGTGGACGCAATCGCCCGACCGTCACGCCGTCCCCGATCGAGGCCGCGATGCGGCCTTCCGGGCGCGACCTTAACGTTACCCATGTGCGCTTCGGCACCTTCAGCTCGGCCGTAAGGAGCGATGGTTCACATGCGCACCCGGTCTGTCGGCATGACGCAGGCGGGATCGGCGGCGCGACGGAGGCGTCCATGCTCGCTCGCCCGTTCCGCCTGATCGCCCCGGCGCTCGCAGCCCTCGGCCTCGTGGCCCTGCGCCTCGCGAGTCCGTTCATCGGGCCGGTGGCGCCCCCGCAGGCGGGAGCCTCCGACGATGCGGGCGTCGTCTTCCGCCACTATCTCTGACGGTCAACCCCGACGGCTCAGCACGGGAGCAGCGGCCGGCAGCGGGCACGACGCCCCGGCCGCGGGCCCGAGGATGATGTCGCCCTGGCGCGGGTTGTTCACCGTGAACGGGGCCGTCTCCTGCAGACCGATGAAGCCGCGCCCGAGCTGCGGCACGAACAGGTCGCCCCCGAACCGGACGAAGCAGCGGTCGAGCACCGCCTCGTAGTCGAAGGTCCGCTGGGTGACCGGGGTACCGCCGGCGGCCGGCGCACCGCAATAGGCCGCGATCGCGATCTGGCCCGGCTGTGCCAGCCGCACCGGGAGCGACTGGCCGGGCAGCAGCGTGGCGGGCGGCCCGCCGTCCTGACGGGCGACGAGGACGAGGTTCGACCGGTTGTACACCCGGCGCAGGCAATCCGCCGACGCGCCGGAGACGACCGAGACCGACCCGGCGATGCCGAGCACGAGGCCGGCCCATGCGCACGCTACACGCTTCGTCACCGCAATTCCTCCGCCGGCCGGGCGCTCGACCGGCCGTGGCCGTCGATGGTGCCGTCCCTGACTTGAACAGCGGCCAGCTTGGCCGCGCAAGATGAACGCGGCAAGTTCCGCCGCGTTCACGCGCGGCAGCGTAAATTCCCGCGCGCGCCCTCCGGGCGTCAGCGGCGCTCGTATCAGCGGCGCTCGTAGAGGAGTCGCGCGCGGATCGTGCCCGGGATGGCGCGGATCTCGGTGAGCAGGGCCTCCGCGTCCGCGTCGGTGGCGTCGGTCTCCAGCACCACGTAACCGACCTCGCCGTCGGTCTGGTAGAACTGCGCGGCGATGTTGACGTGCCCGCGCGAGAACACGTCGTTGAGCCGTCCCAGCATGCCGGGCAGGTTGCGCTGGACGTGGATGAACCGCGTCCCGGTCGGACGGGCGGGCAGTTGCACCTGCGGGAAGTTCACAGCGCCGACCGTCGAGCCGATATCCGAGTAGTCCACGAGCTTGCGCGCCACCTCGGAGCCGATGCGCTCCTGCGCCTCCTCGGTCGACCCGCCGATATGCGGGGTGAGGATCACGTTCTCCAGCCCCTGCAGCGGGCTCACGAAGGATTCGGCGTTCGAGCCGGGCTCCACCGGGAAGACGTCGACGGCCGCGCCCTTGAGATGGCCGTCGCGCAGGGCCGCGGCCAGCGCCTCCAGATCGACCACGGTGCCCCGGGCGTTGTTGATCAGGAAGGCACCGGGCTTCATCGCCCGGATCTCGGCCGCGCCGATCATGTTGGCGGTGGCGTCGGTCTCCGGCACGTGCAGCGAGACGACGTCGCTCTGGGCCAGCAGCTCGTGCAGCGTCTCGACCGGCTCGGTGTTGCCGTGGCGCAGCTTGTCGGTGTGGTCGTAGAAGAGCACGCGCATGCCCATGGCCTCGGCGAGGGTCGAGAGCTGCGTGCCGATATTGCCGTAGCCGACGATGCCCAGCGTCTTGCCGCGCACCTCCAGCGAGCCCACCGCCGACTTGTCCCAGCGGCCCGCATGGGCTCCCACCGAGCGCGGAACGATCCGACGCAGCAGCATCACGATCTCGCCGATCGTGAGTTCGGCCACCGAGCGGGTGTTCGAGAAGGGGGCATTGAAGACCGGGATGCCCCGATGGCGCGCCGCCTCCAGATCGACCTGGTTTGTGCCGACCGAGAAGCAGCCCACGGCCAGGAGCCGGTCCGCCGCCTCAAAGGCGGCCGCGTCGAGCTGCGTGCGCGAGCGGATGCCCACCATGTGCACGCCCTGGAGCGCCTCGTGCAGGGTTTCCCGGTCCAGCGCCTTCGGCAGCCGGGTCAGGTTGGTGTATCCGGCCGCCCGCATCAGCGCCACGGCACTGTCGTTGATGCCCTCGAGCAGCAGGACGCGGATCTTGTCCTTCGGCAGGGAAAGCTTGTCGGGCGTCATGGGCGTCGATCGTCTGGAAGCAGGCGGTGCCGGGCGGTGCCGGCGAGCCCTGGGTTCGAGCGGCCCGGGATAAGAGGGCACCGTGTGCGTTGCAACATGATGCGGTGACGGACGGCCCCGCTTGACCGCAGGCCCGCCCTCGGCCTGCCGCATGGCTCCCCCGGGTCCCACCGCTGTGCTCGGGCCGGACCGTATCCCGGAGGCGGCGCGCGGAGCCTGCCAAATATTCAGGCAGCGCAGACCGCCCTCGATTGACCTCGCCGACGGAACTCGGCGCCGCCTCGCGGCTTGTAGGGCCCTGTACTGTAACGACCCGTCTGCCGGCCCGTCCGGACAGCGAACTTTCTAACGGTCTCCGAAGATGCAGATCCGCACCGGCTTCTCGATCGCCTTCGACACGTTCGGCCCCACGCCGATGAACCTGCTCCTCAACGTGAGCCCGGAGCGCCGCGGCGATCTCCTGACGCCGGAGGTGATCACCTTCGATCCGCCCGTCGCGGCGGCGCAGCACGTCGACGCCTTCGGCAACGTCTGCACGCGCATCGTTGCGCCGGGCGGTCGCATCACCATGGCGGCGGATTTCACGATTGCCGACAGTGGCATTCCCGACGACCAGGCTCCCGGCGCCCGCCAGATCGCCGTGCAGGATCTGCCCGACGACGTGATGCCGTACCTGCTCGGCTCGCGCTACTGCGACACCGACAAGCTGTCCCAGACCGCTTGGTCCCTGTTCGGCGGCACGCCGGAGGGCTGGGCCCGCGTGCAGGCGATCGTCGATTTCGCCCACACCCGCCTGCGCTTCGACTACCAGCAGGCCGACGCCACCCGCACCGCCTTCGACGGCTACACGCAGCGCGTCGGCGTGTGCCGGGACTTCGCGCACCTGGCGATCACCCTGTGCCGGTGCATGAACATCCCGGCGCGCTACGCCACCGGCTACCTCGGCGATATCGGCGTGCCGAAGGATCCGGCCCCGATGGACTTCTCGGCGTGGTTCGAGGTCTTCCTCGAGGGGCCCGAGGGGCCGCGCTGGTACACGTTCGACGCCCGGCACAACCGGCCCCGCACCGGCCGCATCGTCATGGCCCGCGGGCGCGACGCCACCGACTGCGCGCTCACGACGAGCTTCGGCGCGGCCCATCTGGTCCGGTTCGACGTCCACACCGACGAGGTGTGCGCGGCCCCCGACACCCTGGCCGAGGCCGCCTGACGGGCGCGGCCGCGCGACGGCCCGCTAGACCGCCTCGGCGGCCTCGCGGGCCGGTAGCGGGTTGTTCGCCAGGTGCAGGAACGTCTGGTCGAACTCCGCCACCGCCGTCAGCGCGTCCCAATCCTCGATGGTCAGGGTGCCGCCGCCCAGCGTGACGAGCCCGCGGCCCCGCAGGGTGCGCAGGACCCGGTTCAGGTGGACGCTCGTCAGGCCGAGGGAATCGGCCAGTTCGGACTGCTTGGGCACCAGCGGGCAGCTCAGGCCGCGCGCGAGCCCGACCGCCTTCTGCCGGAGATAGAGCTCGCAGAACAGGTGGGCCACGCGGCCGAGCGCCTGCCGCCGGCCCAGGCTGGTGATCCGCTCGCGGTAATGGGCGGCGTCGATGAGGCTGTCGCGCCAGAGCGTGCCGGCGAGCCCCGGATTGCGCAGCAGGACCGCGCGCAGGTCGTCGTGCGCGATCAGCGCCACGACGCAGGGCGTCAGGGTGGCGAGGTTGTGATCCATCCGGTGCAGGTGGAGGCTCTGCAGGTCGGGCAGGTCTCCCGCGATGTAGAACGACAGGATCTGGCGTCCGCCCTCGGCGAGGGCGGCGTAGCGGTAGACCCAGCCCTGCAGGACGAGGCAGCTCTGGGTCGGGCGGTCGCCGAACCGGACGATGTCGTGGCGGGCCGGCAGGTTCCGGACGGTGTGGGGCAGGTCGAGGAGCGCGGCGCGGTCGGACCCGGTGAGGCGCGAGATGCTGTCGAGCTTGCGCGCCAGCATCTCCATCGGGGCGTTGTACCCGTTCGGCATCGGCGGCTCAGGCCCCGGTTCGCGCGGAGTCGCGCCGATGACGGACTAGCCGGAAATCGAGATCAGGACGCCCCACGGTTCACCCCCCAGACGCTCCGCATCGCCGGACCGGCCCGAACCTCGGCCGCTCGGGGATGCCCCGAGACACGCGGAAGCGCGACCGCGCGTGTTCGACGCTGGGCACGTTCGCCGGATCCGCGGCCGGCGGCAAGGCCGCCGGTCTCCGCGGAGCCTCCGCAGCCCGCCGAGCCTAAAACCCTAATCGGTTGAAGTCGCAAGGCCGATGCTGTAAGGGACCCGCGTCCTCCCGGATCCGCCCTCGCGCGCTCGTCTTCTGGCGCGCCCGCCGGGCCGCCGGACGGACCGCCCTCGTCATCCGTATCGACGCGTCGGCAGACCGGGTCCCGCGGGACCGGTCGCCTCTCCCGAAAGACTCCGGGGAGGCCGCGGCGAGCGGGGGCGCCTGCAACGCGAGCCGCCGACGCAACGGGCCTCCGCCGGGGGCCGTTCAGGAGACAGAATGACCGCAGGTACCGCTCTGGGGCGTGGCCCGAGCCGCGAGGATTTCGCAGCCCTCCTCGAGGAGAGCTTCCTCGAACACGAGATCACCGAAGGCTCCGTCGTCAAGGGTCGCGTCGTCGCGATCGAGAAGGACGTGGCCGTCATCGACATCGGCGCCAAGACGGAAGGCCGTGTCGCGCTCAAGGAATTCACCGGTCCCGGCCGCGAGGGCGAGCTGAAGGTCGGCGACGAGGTCGAGGTCTACGTCGACCGGATCGAGAACGCGCTCGGCGAGGCCGTCATCTCGCGCGACAAGGCGCGCCGCGAGGAGAGCTGGGTCAAGCTCGAGAAGTCGTTCGAGAACAACGACCGCGTCACCGGCACGATCTTCAACCAGGTCAAGGGCGGCTACACCGTCGACCTCGACGGCGCCGTGGCGTTCCTGCCGCGCTCGCAGGTCGACATCCGCCCGGTCCGCGACGTCACCCCGCTGCTCGGCACCCCGCAGCCGTTCCAGATCCTCAAGATGGATCGCCGCCGCGGCAACATCGTCGTGTCGCGCCGGACCGTCCTCGAGGAGAGCCGCGCCGAGCAGCGCTCCGAGCTGGTGGCCAACCTCGAGGAAGGTCAGGTCATCGACGGCGTCGTCAAGAACATCACCGAGTACGGCGCGTTCGTCGACCTCGGCGGGATCGACGGCCTGCTGCACGTCACCGACATGGCGTGGCGCCGCGTGAACCATCCGTCCGAGGTCGTCACCATCGGTCAGACGGTCAAGGTCAAGATCATCAAGATCAACCACGAGACGCACCGCATCTCGCTCGGCATCAAGCAGCTGCTCGCCGATCCGTGGGAGGGCATCGCCGCCCGCTACCCGGAGGGCGCCAAGCTCAAGGGCCGCGTCACCAACATCACCGACTACGGCGCCTTCGTGGAGCTGGAGCCGGGGATCGAGGGCCTGATCCACGTCTCCGAGATGAGCTGGACCAAGAAGAACGTCCATCCGGGCAAGATCGTCTCCACCTCCCAGGAGGTCGAGGTTCAGATCCTGGAGGTCGATCCGGTCAAGCGCCGCATCTCGCTGGGCCTCAAGCAGACCCTGCAGAACCCCTGGGAGGCCTTCGCCGAGAAGCACCCGGTCGGTTCCGAGGTCGAGGGCGAGGTCAAGAACAAGACCGAGTTCGGCCTTTTCATCGGCCTCGAGGGCGACGTCGACGGCATGGTCCACCTGTCGGATCTCGACTGGAACCGTCCCGGCGAGCAGGTCATCGAGGAGTTCAAGAAGGGCGACTTGGTCCGCGCCCAGGTTCTCGACGTCGACGTCGAGAAGGAGCGGATCTCGCTGGGCGTGAAGCAGCTCGGCGGTGACCCCTTCGCCGAGGCCGGCGAGATCAAGAAGGGTCAGATCGTCACCTGCGAAGTGGTCGAGGTGAAGGATGCCGGCGTCGAGGTGAAGATCGTCGACACCGACATGCAGACCTTCATCCGCCGGGCCGAGCTCGCCCGCGACCGCGGCGACCAGCGCCCCGAGCGCTTCGCCACCGGCGAGAAGTTCGACGCCCGCGTCGTCCAGTTCGACCGGAAGGCCCGCCGCGTGCAGGTCTCGATCAAGGCCCTCGAGGTCGCCGAGGAGAAGGAGGCCATGGCCCAGTTCGGCTCCGCCGATTCGGGCGCCTCGCTCGGCGACATCCTCGGCGCCGCCTTCAACAAGAAGCGCTCCGACGACGAGTGAGACACCGGCTCTGCCGCCCGGCCTGTCCGGGCGGCGGTTCCGCTTCGTTGAGACCCGCGCGGGACCCTGGTCCCGCGCGGGTTTTTCATTTCGCGCCGGCAATCCAAGGTTGCCGGGGGCGGGCGGCGGGCCGGGTCGCGCCGCCCGACGCGACAGCGACGGGCCGCCCCGTCATTTTCTTCGCGCGCCCCGTATCCACGCCCGCGGAAAATGCTCTAGAACACCGGCCTCGCACGGCTCGGGCCGGGCGAGCCGAAGGAAACCAAGGACTTGCCCGGCGCGGGGGGACGGCTCCCGCACCCCGTCGAGGGGCCGGTCGGGGTGCTTTAGGGGAAGCGACAGCATGGCAGCCGATGCCGAACTGCTGATTGACCGGCGGCGCCTGCGCCGCAGGTTGTCCCTCTGGCGCGTGCTCGGCGTCGGCGGCCTCATCGTGGCGGTCGGGGCCCTCGGCTACCGGGTGCGGACGGGCGCGGACGGCGCCTTCGCGGTCCAGCCGCAGATCGCCCGCATCTCCGTCTCGGGCTTCATCGCCGGGAGCGAGGCCACCGCGAAGCTGATGAAGCGGGTCGGCGATTCGGACGCCGTGAAGGGCGTGATCGTCTCGATCAACTCGCCCGGCGGCACGACGACGGGCTCGGAGGAGATCTTCCGCAACCTCCGGGCACTCGCCGCCAAGAAGCCGATCGTCGCCTTCGTGGACGGCACCGCCGCGTCCGGCGCCTACATCACGGCCATCGCGGCCGATCACATCGTCGCGCGCGAGACCAGCCTGGTCGGCTCGATCGGCGTGCTGTTCCAGTACCCCGACTTCTCGGGTCTTCTGGACAAGGTCGGCGTCAAGGTCGAGTCGGTGAAGTCGTCCCCGCTCAAGGCCGAACCCTCGGGCTTCACCCCGACCTCGCCGGAGGCGCGCGCCGCGCTGGCCTCCGTGGTCGGCGACACCTACGCGTGGTTCAAGGGCCTCGTCGCGGAGCGCCGCGGCATGGATCCTGCCCAGCTCAGCACCGTCTCCGACGGCCGGGTGTTCAGCGGGCGCCAGAGCGTGCCGCTGAAGCTCGTCGACGAGCTCGGCGGCGAGCGGCAGGCGGTGGCGTGGCTGGAGAGCGCCCGCGGCGTCCAGACGAACCTGCCGATCAAGGACTGGAAGCCCGCCTCGGAGAGCCGGTTCTCCCTGTGGTCGGCCGCCGGGATCGGCGCCGACCTCCTCGGCCTGGAAGGCCTCGCGGCGCGGCTGCGGTCCGTCGGCGCCGAGGCCGAGGCCGCCCGGGGCGGGATGCTCGCCCTCTGGCGCCCGGAACCCTGAACGATCGCCGCCGCGCAGCCCGCCCCGATCCCGCGAGAAGATCCCACGCCATGATCAAGTCGGAGCTCGTCCTCAAGATCGCCGAGCAGAACCCGCATCTCTACCAGCGCGACGTGGAGATCCTGGTCAACGCGATCCTCGACACCATTTCCGACGCGCTGGCCCGCGGCGACCGGGTCGAGCTGCGCGGCTTCGGCGCCTTCTCGGTCAAGCGCCGGGAGGCGCGCCGGGGACGCAACCCGCGCACGGGTGCCGCCGTTGCCGTGTCCGAGAAGGCGATCCCCGTGTTCAAGACCGGCAAGGAGATGCGCCAGCGCCTGAACGCCGCCGGGATCGGCGAGAACGCCTCGGCCGCCGAGTAGGAAGGACCTGTGAGCGCGATGATCCGTTTCCTGAAGAGCCTCGTGCTGCTGCCGATCGCCGCCCTGGTGATCCTCCTGGCGGTGGCCAACCGCGCGCCGGTGCGGCTCTCCTTCGATCCGTTCAACGTGGACGCGCCGGTCTTCAGCGTCGATCTCCCGCTCTACGCGATCCTGTTCGGCGCGGTGGCCCTCGGCATCGTGGTGGGCGGCATCTTCACGTGGCTCGGCCAGGGCAAGACCCGCGCGCGGGCGCGCTACCACCGCCGCGAGGCCGTCCGGCACGAGCGCGAGGCGACCCGTCTGCGGGCCTACGCGCCGGAGACCGAGACCCCGGGCGTCTACACGGTCCCGAATACAGGCCGGACGGCCCTGCCGGCCCCGCGCTGAGGCTGCCCCCCTAGCGCCCGCCGCGCGCGGCCGCCACGAAGGCCGCGATCTTCGCCGGATCCTTCACCCCGGGCGCCGTCTCGACTCCCGATGAGACGTCGACGGCGCCGAGCCCCGTGCGGGCGAGGGCGTCGGCCACGTTTGTGGCATCGAGCCCGCCCGACAGCATGGTCCCGGGCGGGAGCGCGGCGCCGCGCAGGATCTCCCAGTCGAAGCGCAGGCCGTTGCCGCCCGGCAGGGCCGCGTCCGGCGGTGCCATGGCATCCAGCAGGATCCGGTCGGCGACGGCCGCGTAGGCCGGCAGGGCCGCGAGGTCCGCCGATGTCGCGATGCCGAGCGCCTTCATCACCGGACGCCCGGTCCGGGCGCGGATCGCCGCGACGCGCTCCGGGCTCTCGCGACCGTGGAGCTGGACGAGATCCGGATCCACCGCCTCGACGGACGCGGCGACCAGCGCGTCGTCCGGATCGACCAGCAGGACGACCCGTTCCGCCCGGCCGCGGGCCAGGGCCGACAGGGCTGCGGCCTCCGCCAGCGCCACGTGCCGGGGGCTGCGCGGGAAGTGCACGAGGCCGATCCAGTCAGCGCCGGCCTCCAGCGCGGCGGTCAGGGTCGCTTCGGTGCTGAGCCCGCAGATCTTCACGCGGGTCGGGGGCGGGGAGGAGACCATCGGCCTCCTATAGCCGATCCCGCGCCGTCGAGCAGTCCTGCGGAGCGCCGAGGCGGTCATGCCAGTCGCGCCCGCACCGCCGCCCGGCAGGGCCGGCCCCTAGTACAGGGCCGGCACGTAGACGTTGGGGATCGGGAAGCCGCTGAAGACCAGCTTCCCGTCGACGAGCCGCAGGGGCGGGAGCGCCTTCAGCGGCGTGCCGTCGGCCGGCGCGTCCGGGCCGGAACGCTGGGCCAGCCCCAGGAGCCCGCCGACCAGCTGGCCCACCAGGGCGCCCCGGTCCGAGCCGAAGCGCTGGCCGACGATGCTGCCGACCAGCGCGTCGACGCCGGCCGCCCGCAGGTCGATCTGCCCGGCGGGCCGGTGGGCGGCGTCGAGGGCGAGCGTGCCCTTCGCCTGGACGCGCTGCGGGCCCTTGGCCAGCGACAGGGCCGTCAGGTCCAGGGCGCCGCCCGCCTGACGCCAGCGCTCCAGCTCGCGCGCCACCGTCCCGGTGCGCAGCACAGTCGCCTGCGTCAGGGTCGCATCCAAGGCGAGGTCAGCCGGATCCTGCGTCCCGGTGACTGCGTCGAGTTGCGGAACCGCCGCCTGGTTCAGGCGCAGGCTGACGTCCACGGCGCCGTCGGAGTCGAAGCGGCCAGGGCTCGGCCGGGCATGCAGCTCGAGGTGCCGCCCCGAGACCGCGATCGGGCCGGGCTCGGCGCCCTTCACGCTGATGTCGGGCTTGTCGACAACCAGAGACGCGCGGCTGAAGCCGCCCGCGGTGCCGTGGTAGCTGCCCTGGAGCGCGGTCCACGAAGCGTCGCCGGTCAGCGGGCCCTGCTCGACGTGGAACGGTCCCGCGCTCTCGAAGACGACCAGGCGGGGCTGGTAGATCTGCGCCACCGCCGTGCTCGGCCCGAGCCGGAAGCGGCCGTCGGCGCGCTCGAGGGTCACGGCGCTGCAGCGCAGCTCCAGGCGGAACGGGTAGCCGCCGAGGGACCGGTCCGCGCAGGTCCAGGTGCGTCCGGCGGTCGCCTCGCGGGCGATCCAGCCGTCGATCTCGCTGGCCGCGCGCTCCCGCATCCACAGCCAGCCGGCCGACCAGCCCACGACCACGAGGGCGAGCAGGATGTAGGGCAGGAACAGTCCCCGCCGGGATCGCCGCGCGCCCCGGACCGGAGCTGTCTCAGCGGCATCCTCAGGCCGCGTCCGATCCTGCACCATGCGTTCCGCTCCCCGACCCGTCCCCGCGGGGACCTCGTGGCCCCGGCTTGTCGCCACGCAAGGGGCGAAACTGGGGCAGCGCCGCCGCGGGTCGACCGCCGCGGACGCGATCCGTCCGCGCGCGGCGCGTTCCCCGTCAGACCTGCGCCGGCTCGACGGTGTCGACCTGCAGATCCTCGACGATCGCCGTCCGCTCGGCCGCGTTCTCGGCGAGGCGATGCACGTGCATCTCGGTGGCGCCCCGGCGGCGGACGCGGTCGAGCCAGGTCCGCCGCAGATGGTCGCGCGGGCTCTCGCTGGAGCTCGCCACCGAGACCATCTCGGCGATACCGCAATTGTCCCGGCGCACGGCGATCACCACGGCCTGTGCCATCTCGTCGAGGTCGAAGCCCCCGGCCGGATGGACACCGACCACGTAGCGCCGGCCCGAGCGGCCGCGCCAGGCCGAGAGCGGGAGCGCGGGGGAGCCGCGCAGACCCGCGGTCGTCTTGAGGCGTTCTTCACGCACGTCCTGCCTCCGGGTGCGATCGTCCTTCAGGTCGCGGAGCGCGGCCGACCAGGACAGGGCTCTTCTGTTCGCCATTTGTTCCAACCTAGCGCGCGATATCCACAGGCGTCAAGGGCGACGTTCCTAGGAGGAGATGTGGCGATGATGCCCGTTATCCACAAGCCGCCGGGCGACGTTCCCGGGCCGAGAGCGGCCCCCCGCCGACGGCTCAGCGGCGGGCGTCGGCGGCGGCCGGCGCCTCGGCGGCCGGCACGGCGTGCCCCGCGGCCGCGAGGCCCTGGAGGCCGCCCTCGACCAGGGCGTTCGAGGCCGCCTCGAGCCGCTCCTGGGCCAGCGCCTGGAACTCCTGGCGCGGCAGGCCTGGCGGGATCGGCGGCAGGAACTCGATCACGGCCCGGCCCGGACGGCGCACGAGGCTGTTGCGCGACCAGAACAGGCCGGTGTTGAGCGCCACCGGCAGGCAGGGGACGTTCAGGGCGGTGTAGAGGTGCGAGAGCCCCTGCTTGTAGGCCGGCGGCGCCCCGACCGGGCGCCGGGTGCCCTCGGGGAAGATGATGAGCTGGCGCCCGTCCCGGATCGCCGCGCCGGCGGCGGCGTTCATCAGGCTCATCGCCCGGGTGCCCTTCGACCGGTCGATCGCCACCATGCCGCTGCGCGACAGATACCAGCCGATCAGCGGGATGAGCAGCAGTTCCTTCTTCAGGATGTAGGCGAAGTTCGGCAGCACCGTGCAGAGGGCCAGCGTCTCCAGGGCCGACTGGTGCTTGGCCGCCACCAGCAGGGGGCCGGGCGGGATGTTCTCCAGGCCGCGGAACTCGACCCGCGTCCCCGCGACGACCCGCAGGAGCCACAGGGTGATCCGCCCCCAGGTGCGGGCGAGCCGCAGCACCGAGCGGCCGGAGACCAGCATGGGCAGGCCGGCGAAGGCCAGGACCGTCGTGACGGCGTAGAAGCAGACGTTGAAGGCGAGAGAGCGGAGGGCGAGCATCGGCAACCGTGTCGTGGCGGCTCCCCTGTAGCGCGCCCGCGTGTCCGCGGCCAAGGGCGACGTGCCCTGGGCGGCCTCAGGCCCCCTCGGGGCGATCCCTGTCCCGTACGAGGCCGGCGCCGCGCCCGGCGACCAGCCAGTAGACCAGGCCGGCGCTGGCGCCGACCAGGAACAGGATCAGCGTCAGGCGCGCCTCGCCCGCGCGGAGGGCTGCGTCGGGGGCTCCCCCGCCGGACCGGAGCGCGCCCCGCGTCAGCCAGGGGAGGGCGGCGGTGAGCAGCCCGCAGCCGGCGCCGTACCACAGCAGGCCGCGGCGCCCGAGGATCTCACCGCCGAGGCCGATCACGGCCGGGGGCACGAACAGCAGCGCGAACAGCGCCTTGGCGAGGCCGGCGAGGAGCAGGGCAAGCCCCTCCGGCGGCAGCCCGGCCGAGAGGTCCGACAGGGCCATGTCGAGTCCGGCGAGCGCCCCGCCGGACAGCCAGACCTGCGCGGCCGGGTCGACGAGCAGCGCCAGGACGAGGACCGCGCAGCCGGCTGGGACGGCGAGCAGGAGGGCGAAGGCCCCGAGAATCAGGCGACCGAGGGCGTGCATGCCGCGAGCCTCTACACCGGGCGCGGCCGCCCGTCGCGCGGAAGCCGCGCCCGATCCTCGCGGATCCGGCGCGGCTTCCATCGTTCCGCGGCCCGGGGGGCGTGTGCCGTCAGCCGTGGGCCGGAGCGGCGCCGCCGGGATCGCCGTGCGTGTGCTTCTTCCGGAACCGGCCCAGCCAGATCGAGAAGTGGCGGATCACCACGTAGAAGACCGGCGTCAGGAACAGGCCGAAGAAGGTCGCGCCGATCATCCCGAAGAACACCGCGGTGCCGAGCGCCTGGCGCATCTCGGCGCCGGGGCCGGTCGCCACGACCAGCGGCAGCGTGCCGAGGATGAACGCGAAGGCGGTCATCAGGATCGGCCGCAGGCGGAGCCGGCAGGCCTCGACCGCCGCCTCGACCGGGCCGCGATGCTCCCGCTGCTCGATGTCGTGCGCGAACTCGACGATCAGGATCGCGTTCTTCGCCGCGAGGCCGATGAGCACGATCAGGCCGATCTGGGTCAGGATGTTGTTGTCCTGGCCGCGGAACTGCACGCCCGCGAGCGCGGCGAGCACGCCGGTCGGCACCACCAGCAGGATCGCGAGCGGCAGCGCCCAGGACTCGTACTGCGCGGCGAGGACGAGGAACACCAGCAGCACGCCGAGGGCGAAGACCGCGCCGGCCGTGCCGCTCGCCGCCTTCTGCTGGTAGGCGATCTCGGTCCAGTCGTACGAGTAGCCGTCGGGCAGCGCCTTCTTGGCGATCTCCTCCATGGCGGTGAGCGCCTGGCCGGTCGAGACGCCGGGCTTGGCCACGCCCTGCACCGGGACCGAGTAGTACAGGTTGAACCGCTGCACGATCTGCGGACCGGTCACGTCCCGCACCGAGGCGAGCGTGCCCATCGGCACCAGCGCGCCGGTGGAGGAGCGCACCTTGATCTGCGAGATGTCCTGCACCGACGTGCGGAACGCCGCGTCGCCCTGCAGGCGCACCTGGTAGATGCGGCCCAGGGTGTTGAAGTCGTTGACGTAGGTGCCGCCGAGATCCGCCTGGACCGACGAGAACACGTTGGCCAGCGGCACGTTCAGCATCCGCGCGATCGTGCGGTCGATGTCGAGGAAGAGCTGCGGCGTCGAGTTGTCGAAGGTCGTGAAGACGCGCTGGACGTCGGCGCTCTGGTTCGCCTGGGCGATCACCTCGCCGGCGGCGGCCATGAGCGGGCCGATATCCGACGATTGGCGGCTCTCGATCTGCATCTTGAAGCCGCCGCCGTTGCCGAGGCCGCGGACGGGCGGCGGCGGGATGACGATGACCCGCGCCTCCTGGATGTCGGAGGTGGCCTTCAGCACCTCGCCGGTGATCGCGGCGGCGGTCCGCCCGTGCTCGGCGCGCTCCTTCGCCCCCTTGAGGGTCAGGAACATCACGCCGGCATTGGTCGTGTTGGTGAAGGTCGCGCCGTCGAAGCCCGCGATGATCACCGCGTTGGCCACGCCGTCGACCGTCCGGGCCTGCTTGGCGGCGCGCAGGCACACCTCCGTGGTGCGGTCGAGGGAGGAGCCGGACGGGAGCTGGACGACGCCGATCAGGTAGCCCTGATCCTGGTCGGGGATGAAGCCCGTGGGCGTCGTCTGCGCGAGGTGCAGCGTCCCGGCGATCACCGCCGCGTAGACCAGCAGCATCACGCCGAGGCCGACGATGCCGCCGGTCAGCACCCGGATGGTCCGGCCGTAGGCGTTCGAGGTGGCGTCGAAGGCGCGGTTGAAGCCGTTCGCCAGCCAGTTCACGAACCGGGTCAGGAAGAACTTCGGCTCCTTGCGGGCGTGGTGTGGCACCAGCAGCAGCTTGCAGAGCGCCGGCGACAGGGTCAGCGAGTTGAAGGCCGAGATCAGGGTCGAGGCCGCGATGGTGAGCGCGAACTGCTTGTAGAACTGGCCCGAGATGCCCGGGATGAACGCGGTCGGCACGAACACCGCGGCGAGCACCAGCGCGATGGCGATGACCGCGCCGCCGACCTCGTCCATGGTCTTGTGGGCGGCGTCGCCCGGCGACAGGCCCTCGGCCATGTTGCGCTCGACGTTCTCCACCACCACGATCGCGTCGTCGACCACGATGCCGATGGCGAGCACCAGCCCGAACAGGGTCAGGTTGTTCAGCGAGAAGCCGAAGGCCGCCATCGCCGCGAAGGTGCCGATCAGCGAGACCGGGATCGCGATGACCGGGATCAGGGCGGTCCGCCAGCTCTGGAGGAAGACCAGCACCACGATGACGACGAGGCCGACCGCCTCGAACAGCGTCTTGTAGACCTCGTGGATCGATTCCTCGATGAACTCCGTCGGGTTGTAGGCGATGCGGTACTCGACGTCGGGCGGGAAGTTCTTCTTGACCTCCTCCATCACCTTCTTGACCGACGCCGCCGCGTCGAGGGCGTTGGTACCCGGCCGCTGGAAGGCGCCGATGCCCACGGCGGGCGTGTCGTTGAGGAACGAGTTGGTCGTGTAGTCCTTCTGGCCCATCTCGACGCGGGCGATGTCCTTGACCCGGACGAGGCGCCCGTCCTGCGCCTTGATGATCACCTCGGCGAACTGCTCGGGCGTCTTGAACCGCGCCTGCGACTGCACGACGAGCTGGAACGCCTCGCCCTTGGCGGCCGGCGGACCGTTGAGCTGGCCGGCGGCCACCTGCACGTTCTGCTCCTGCAGGGCGGTGGTGACGTCGGTGACCGAGAGGCCGTAGGCGGCGAGCTTGTTCGGGTCGACCCAGACGCGCTCGGCGTACTCGTTGCCGCCGAAGATGGTGATGTCGCCGACGCCGTCGAGGCGCAGCAGCTCGTCGCGGATGTTCAGGTAGATGTAGTTGGCGAGGTAGTTCTGGTCGTAGGTCTTGTTCGGCGAGAGCAGGTGCACGACCAGCATCAGGTCGGGCGAGGCCTTGCGGACCGTGACGCCGAGGTTGCGCACGTCCGGCGGCAGGCGCGGCTGCGCCACCGAGAGCCGGTTCTGCACCAGCACGTTGGCGATATCGAGGTTGGTGCCGACCTTGAAGGTCACGGTCAGCAGCATGTTGCCGTCGTTGGTCGACAACGACGTCATGTAGAGCATGTTGTCGACGCCGTTGACCTCCTGCTCGATCGGCGTCGCGATCGTGGCGGCCACGGTCTCGGCGTTGGCGCCCGGGTAGGAGGCGCGCACCGTCACGGTCGGCGGCACGATCTCGGGGTACTGCGAGACCGGCAGGCTCTCGTAGGCCACGAAGCCGAGGATCAGGAACACGATCGACGTGACGGACGCGAAGATCGGTCTGTCGACGAAGAAATGGGCGAAACGCATCGGTCAAACCTCTGAGGCCCGCCGGTCTCCCGGACGGGGCCCTGCGTCGTCGGTGCGGGGCGCGCCGCGCGGCGCGCACGAAGGCGTTCGTGTCGAGCCGCGGGGGCTCAGGTCTTGCTCGGCGGCAGCTCGATCGTCTCGGGTGTGACCTTCGCGCCGGGCCGGACGCGGGACAGGCCGTTGACGACCACGGTCTCGTCGCCCTTCAGCCCCGACTGGATCACCCGGTAGCCGTCGACCTTCGGCCCGAGCACGACGTCCTTCTGCTGGATCACGTTCTCGGGGCCGACGAGGTAGACGATCCGCTTGTCCTGGTTGGCGGCCACGGCCTCGTCGGGCAGCAGGATGCCCTGGAACGGCTTGGTCGCCGGCATCGAGACGATGCCGAACAGGCCGGGCTTGATGAACAGGTCGGGGTTCGGGACGGTGGCGCGCAGCAGGATCGTGCCGGTGGCGTTGTCGACGCGGTTGTCGACGAAGTCGAGCGTGCCCTTACGGGTCGGCTTCGCCTCCCCGGAGAGCGCGATCAGGATTGGCACGCCCTTGCCCTGCTGGGTCTGGCCCATGCCGATGCCGAGGCTGTTCTGGTACTTGAGGAACGACTTCTCATCCACCGTGTAGCTGAAATAGATCGGGTCGAGGGACACGATCGTCGTCAGCATGGTCTGGTCGGCGCTGACGATGTTGCCCTCGGTGACCAGGCGGCGGCTGATGCGGCCGTTGATCGGCGCCTTCACCTCGCTGAAGTCGTAGTTTAGCTGGGCGTTGTTGAGGGCGGCCTGGGCGCTGTCGACGTCGGCCTGGGCGGTCTGCGAGGCCTGCCGGCGCTGGTCGGTCACCTGCTCGGAGATGTTGCCGCTGCGGGACAGGGTCTGCGCGCGCTCCAGGTCGGTCTGCGAGAAGGACTGCCGCGCCTTGGCGGAGGCCAGGGCGGCCTGGGCCTGCTCCAGCGCCGCCTTGTAGGGGCGCCGGTCGATCACGAACAGGACGTCGCCCTTCTTCACGGTCTGGCCGTCGACGAAGTTGATCTTCTCGAGGTAGCCGGTGACTCGGGCGCGGACCTCCACGTACTCGATCGCGTCGAAGCGGCCGGTATACTGATCCTGCTCGACGATCTGGCGCACCACGGGCTTGGCCACGGTGACCTTGGGCGGCGGGCCGCCCGGCGCCTGCGCGCGGGCCGGGGTCGCGAGGGGGCCTGCCGCGAGACCCGCGATCAGGCCTGACAAGACGGTGAGAAGGCTGGGAAGCCGGCTGCGCATCGGGTCCTGCTGTCCGTTGGCCGACCGTCCGGTCGCGCCGAGCTTGACGATTGTTCCGCCGCGGGTGCGCCGTAACCCGCGGTCGACATTGTTGCTTGTGCGCGAACGCACATCACGGTCTCGCGAGCCGGATTGAAGCGACAGATCAGGCGACGGTTTCGCCCGCGCTGTACCAGTCCTTGAAGCCGCCCTTGTAGTGTTCGGCGAGATCGAGCCCGGCGTTCTGCGCGGCCATAAGCGCGTGGACGGAGCGGACGCCCGAGGCGCACGAGAACACCGGCCGCCGGCCGTCCTGCGCGACCAGGGCCGCGACCGCCTGCGGATCGAAGCCGGAGAGCGGGTGCGAGACGGCGCCCGGTATGTGCCCCGCTGCGTATTCATGGGGCTCACGGACATCGATGATCAGCATCGAGCCGTCATCGAGCCCGCGCTTGACCGTCTCGCGATCGAGGTCGACCACCCGCATCGGCAGGATCTCCGTTTCGCCCGCTCTCGGCCAGGCTGGCTGACTGACGCTTTTCCTTATTCGTCAGACCCCGGCGGCGCAATGTGCGGCGTCGGCGCGCGGCCGGGACGCAACCGGCAGGCGGGCGGCCGCCCGACGGGCAAGCGGCTCCCGGTCCGGATCGGACCGGCCGCCCGTCAGAGCGCCGCGAGGGTCGGCGCCACGGCGGCGAAATGCGCGGGCCAGTCCGGCGGCCGGTAGCCGTCCAAGCGACCGGCCAGTTCGGACCGCAGCGACCCGTCGGGCCGCGCGAACGCCTCGATCGCCTCGATCCAGCCCGGACCGTCGAGAGGGTCGCGGAACAGCGCGAAGCCCTCGGCGATCTCGCGGTGGACGGCGATGTCGGAGGCGATGACCGGCAGCCCGGAGGCCGCGGCCTCGACGACGGGGATGCCGTAACCTTCGGTGAAGGACGGCATCAGCAGGGCGGTGCAGCTGCGCATGAGCGCTGCCAGGCCGTGCGTCGACAGTCCCGAAGCCTCGATGACGTGGGCGCGCACGCCGGGGCAGCGCTCCAGCATGTCGATGGCGCTCTCCGCCTCCCAGCCCCGTCGCCCGACCACGACGAGCCGGGGCGCGGCCGTCCCGTGGCGCTCGGCCAGGAGCCGCCAGATCTGGAAGAGCAGCAGGTGGTTCTTGCGCGACTCGATGGTGCCGCAGACCAGGAAGGTCGGCCGGTCGGGTCTGAACCGGGGTCCCGCCCGTCCGAAGGCGGGCTCGACGCCGAGATGGCCCACGGCCACCGGCGGACGTCCGAACCCCTCGACGGCGAGGTGCTCCAGGGTGCGCCGGCCGGTATCCTCCGAATTCACCAGGATGGCGGAGGCGTGCCGCCCGATCGTGCGCAGGCGCGCCCGGTGGCGGTCGGCTTCGCCGGACCGACCGTATTCCGGATGCGTGATCGGGATGAGGTCGTGGACGAAGAACGCCGCCTGCACGTCACGCCGGGTATAGAGCCAGTCGAACCGACGCGGGTCGTCGAGGCGCAGGTGCGAGGTGTGCAGGTAGAGCGCGTCCCGGGGCAGGACGGCGACCGATCGGCCGCGCAGCGCGATGTCGACGGTCCTGCGCGC
This sequence comes from Methylobacterium sp. C33D, assembly GCF_053345825.1. Lineage (NCBI taxonomy): Bacteria > Pseudomonadati > Pseudomonadota > Alphaproteobacteria > Hyphomicrobiales > Methylobacteriaceae > Methylobacterium > Methylobacterium sp. C33D. The sequence goes on along the minus strand of NZ_JBKFAV010000018.1, from coordinate 56,222 downwards.
CTGGATCCGCCGCCTGTCGGTGGAGCCGGTCTGCGGTGCGGCGGGGGTGGGCGGCAACGCGGCGGCATCGCCGCAGCGGGACGCGAGCCGCCGATAGACCGGGTCGGACGCGGCGTCGCGGTCCTCGACCCAGCCGGCCGCCACCGCCTCGACGATTTCCAGCGCCTGCGCGCGAGCGAGGATGCGCGGCCCGAACGCCGTGGAGACGACGCCGACGCCCGTCTCCGCACGGCCGAGATATTCGCGCGCGTAGGCGAGATCGACGCGGTCGATGCCCGACGGGCTCGCGTGGCGCAGCCGCGTGACGAGGCGCGTGAGATCGAAAGCGATCGGTCGGTCCGTCATGATCCTCGGGCGATTGTCGGGGCGAGGCCTCCCCGTAGCGGGCCTGACCCGCGAGGGCCAGCATCTCCGCGCGGGCCGCGCGCGACGGAGGGCTTGCGCGGGCGCGGCGCGGAGGCTAAGAGCCGCGAGCCCTAGCGGCGTCGGAGTGTAGCGCAGCCCGGTTAGCGCACTAGTCTGGGGGACTAGGGGTCGTGGGTTCGAATCCCGCCACTCCGACCATCTTTCATCCGCGACAGGCGATCGGCCGCAGAAGGCCCGGGCGACCGCGCCCGGCTCTTCGCGTCACACGGGGCCGACCGGACCTCCGTGTTCGGGATCGACAAAGCCGCGAATCTGCAGATCTAGGAGGCGTCCCTGATCCATGGCGCCGACGGCCGGCCTACGCGCGCCCGAAGTGGCGCAGCACGAGGGGCTCGGTCCGGGGCAGCCTGACGCCGCGCGGCTGCGAGCGGCCGCTCCGTCCGGCGAAGAGGGCCAGGGCGATGAGGCCGACCGATCCGGTCAGCGCCACGGCCACGCACCACCAGAAGGCGAGATCAAGCATGGCTGTACAGGGTCTCCGGTCGTAGCCGGAACTGTCGGCCGGCACGGTAAACGAAGGGTTAAACGCGCGTTCGACTGACTTGCGTGGCCGTTGGTAGCGTGCGCGCCCCGTAGAGTCGGGTCGCTCAGGCTGAATTCAACCAGCCCGGACCAGTCGAAGATCGCTCCGAGAGCCGATCCTACGCCCAATTGATGAGGGCCGGGGACGGAGCCCTGCCATTACGTCCCAAGTCCGGTGTGGACGACCTTCAGGGACAGAGATGCAGATCGGGATCGTCGGCTGCGGCTACGTCGCCGACTTCTACATGACGACCCTCGTCAACCATCCCGAGCTGCGCCTCGCCGGCGTGTACGATCGGGACCCGGAACGGCGCGCCGTCTTCTGCCGGCATTACAACGCCCGCGCTTTCGACAGCCTCGAGGCCCTGCTGGCCGAGCCCGAGATCGGCCTCATCCTCAACCTGACGAACCCGCACAGTCACTACGTCGTGACCAAGGCCGCCCTGGAAGCCGGCAAGCACGTCTACTCCGAGAAGCCGCTCGCCATGGAGTACGCGCAGGCCGAAGCCCTGGTGGAACTCGCCGAGGCCAAGGGCCTGTCGCTGAGCGGCGCGCCCGCGAGCATCCTCGGCGAGGCGGGCTCGACCGTGCGGGAGGCCGTCGCGTCCGGCCAAGTCGGGGCGGTCCGGCTCGTCTACGCGGAGCTGGAGGACGGGCCGGTGTTCCGCGAGCCGGTGCACGAATGGCGGAGCGTGACCGGGGCCCCCTGGCCGGCGGAGGACGAGTACCGGGTCGGATGCACCCTCGAGCACGCCGGCTACTACCTGACCTGGATGAGCCTGATGTTCGGCCCGGTCGCGCGCATGACCGCCTTCGCGTCGCGCCTCTACCCGGACAAGGGCACCGGCCAACCCCCGGATTCGGTCGCCAACGACTTCTCGACGGCGTGCCTGGAATTCCGATCCGGCGTCGTCGCGCGGATCACCTGCGGCCTCGTCGCGCCGCAGGATCGATCCCTGCACATCATCGGCGATCGGGGCGTCCTGACCGTGACGGATTCCTGGGCCAGCCAGGGCCCGGTCTACCTCCGGTCGCCGAGCGGCGACGCGCCCGGCCGGTTCGGACGGCTTCTGCACCGGATCCAGCGCTACCTGCCCGGCCGCATCTTCCTCGGCCGGAAGCTGCCGATCCCCCGCTTCGGGGGCAAGCTGCCCAGCTACCCGTCGCAGATGGACTTCGCGCGCGGCCCCGCGGCCCAGGCCGAGGCGATCCGGACGGGCGTTCCGGCGCCGCTCCCGGCGCGGTTCGTGCTGCACATCACCGAGATCGCGCTCGCCATGCAGAATGCCGGCGGCGGCGCCGTGATCCAGCTGAGGTCCAGGTTCTAGCCATGGCACAGACCGTCTCGTGGGGCGTCCTCGGCACCGGGATGATCGCCCAGCGCTTCGTCAGCGACCTTCTCGAGCTGCCCGACGCGCGGCTCGCCGCCGTCGGCGCGCGGAGCGTCGGCAGCGCTCACGCCTTCGCCCGAGCCTTCGCCGCCCCGTCCGGCGCGCCGGCCGCCGTGGCCGGCGCCGAGGCCCTGGCCGCGCGGCCGGATGTCGACGTCGTCTACATCGCGACGCCCAACGGCGACCACATGGCCAGCGCGCTCGCCTGCATCGAGGCGGGCAAGTCCGTCCTGATCGAGAAGCCGATCGCACTCTCGGGCGGGCAGGCGCGGCGCATCGCGGAGGCGGCGCGGCGCAAGGGCGTCTTCTGCATGGAGGCGATGTGGATGCGCTTCACGCCCGGCGTCGTGCGGGCCAAGGCGATGCTGGAGGCGGGTGAGATCGGCACGCCCCTGCATCTCGACGCCCGCCTGTTCTTCCCCCGGTCGCCGCCGCCGGACGGACGGACGGACGATCCGGCGGAGGGCGGCGTGATCCTCGATCTCGGTGTCTACCCCGTGTCGCTGGCGCTCCACCTGTTCGGCGCCCCGTCGCAGGTCTCCGGCACCATCCTCGATCGCGGCGGCGCGGCGACTGAGCAGGCGGCGCTCGCGCTCGCTTGGCCCGACAGGACCGCGACCCTGAGTTGCGGATCCACCGGTGAGGCGGACAACGCCGCCGTCGTCGTCGGCACGCGCGGCCGCCTACACCTGCACCGGCAGTTCCTGTGCCCGCCCTTCCTGACGCGCGTGCGCACGCAGCCCGCTCCCGCGCCCGCCGACAGGGCCGCGCCGCGCCGTCAGGCCGTCGGTCGGCTGGCCTTCGCGAAGCGCCTCCTGCAGCCGCTGGATTTCCGTCGCGTCGCGCTGATCCCGACGCCGTATCGGGGCTTTGGGCTGCGCCATCAGATCGACGAGGTCCATCGCTGCCTGCTCGCCGGCGAGCGCGAGAGCCCGATCATGCCGCTCGCGGACAGCGTCCGCACGCTCGACATCCTCGATCAGGTGCGCGCCCGGCCGCAGGCCCTCGAGGCCGTCGCCTGAGGGAGGACGGCCTCGAAGGCCAGCGACCGGGTGCCGCTTCCCCTGACACGCGCGGCCCCGCGGACCGCCGGCGCGGCCAAATCCGAGCGTCGGAGGTCCGCAATGGCGGGACTCGGGCCGCGCCGCCGTGTCGTCGGAGAGCGTGGGCCGCGCTCAGGCGCAGGGCGCCCGTCGCGATGCACCGGGGCGGCGACAGCGCGACGCTGGGCAGTTGCTCACCGCGCCGCGCCTGTCGCCTTCGGGGACGGTAGCCTGCGCAGGATCCGCGCGATGTGCGCGCGCAGGGCCGACGTCTCGGTCACCGGCTCGGCCTGCCCGGCGGAGTCCGCTGGCTCCTGGAGGGTGGTGAGAAGATCGGTCATCGACGCGGGCGCTGTGTTGAGGGACCGACCCTACCGTCGGGCTTGGCCGGTGAATACATCATTTCATAGATTTTCCTGATTGGAACATAAAGTGTTGCGATGCACCATAGATGCAGAATCGTGGCCGGAACAGGGGGCCATGCCCCGCCGACCGCGACATTCCGACTGGCGGAGCGCGTCGGCGATGTCTTGACGCGAGGTGGCGGGCGCGATCCGACCATAACGGGCGCGACTCCACGCATCCACGCGCGCCCGCGAGGACCATCGGCCTGCTCGGTACTTTACATCGCCGCGTCCCTTCTCCGGTGCAGCGCGCGGTACAGCCGTTGCATGATCGCGATCAGTGCCGAAGACCGGCGCCGGGTCACAATTATTTGTGCGCCCCGGTACGGACACAGTTGACGATTGCGATCTTTATGAGACTGCGCATACAACCGACAGCCAAGCCATGCGCGGGATGCAACTAGGACTTGCGCAACCTGTTGGTGCACTAAGCAGTTTTTGGTTGTGTTTTTTGCCGCGACTCTGAGTAAGTCGCCTTGATCCAGCGTGCTGAAGGTCTCCGTCCGATGTCGTCCTCTCCGAAGCCCAAATCCGCCACCGAGACCGATCGCTCGATCGGCGGCCGCATCGCGGCGCTGCGCGTTGCCCAGGGCCTGAGCCAGACCGACCTCGGTCAGGCCATCGGCGTCAGCTTCCAGCAGGTCCAGAAGTACGAGAAGGGGCGCAACCGCATCGGCGCCGGGCGACTCCAGGCCATCGCCGACCTGCTGAAGGTGCCGGTGGACACGTTCTTCGCCGACCCGCGGGACAGCGGCGGCGGGCGTGTCGGACCGGCGGCCCTGTTCGAGGATCCGAAGGTCCTGGAACTCGTGCTGGCCTTCACCAGCATCACCGACGAGACGACCCGCGGCGGGATCCTGTCGATCGTCAAGGCGGCCGCCGCCCTCCAGGAGAGCCGCACGGCCGCCGGGCGTCCGGACGCCGTCGACGAGGCGTGAGGGCGCAGGTCCAGTGCCGGGATGCGGAAGGTATCGACGTCGCGGCCTGCGCACGTTCCACCCCTTCCGGGCCGGGCGGACGCCGTCGATCCGCGGGCGGCAGCGTTGGGGCGCGCCTTAATCCAAATTAAACCAAGACAAAGACCGGTAAAGATGTAGACAGGCTGCCGCGTCCGGGAGCTGTTTTACAGCGCGTGAGCGGACTGCATGTTTCGCGCTGACGTTGGAAACCGGGTCCTGACCATGCCGATCGAGACGTCGAAAGCTTGGGGCCGCGGCGAGCTGTACGAGACCCTGTGCCTGCTCGTGATCGGCGTCGGCATCTGGTTCGTCGGCGTCACGCTCGGGACCTTCGCGTCCCTCAACTCCTTCGTCGCCACCTACAATCTCACGGATCTCCTGCTGCTCGCCGCCTGCATGGGCGTGGCGCAGTGGGGCGCCAGCATCCGCAAGTCGATCATCCTCCGGCGGCTCATGCTCGAGCGCGCCGCCGCCGCCGCGCAGGCCGAAGCGATCGCCCGGCACGACGGCCTGACCGGCCTGGCCAACCGCCGCCGCTTCATCGACGCCGTGGAGCGGGCGCACGCGCCGGGCGCCGCGGACGCGGCGGTGCTCCTCATCGATCTCGACCGGTTCAAGCCGGTCAACGATCTCTACGGCCACGCGGCCGGGAACGCGGTCCTGTGCGCCGTGGCCGAGCGCCTCCAGCAGCTCGTGCCGGCGGGTGGCCTGGCGGCCCGTCTGGGCGGCGACGAGTTCGCCATGCTGGTCCCGCTCCGCTACGAGAGCGAGGCGCTGACGCGCCTCGCCCAGGCGGTCATCGCCCGCATCGCCGAGCCGGTGACGTGGAACCAGACCGACCTCAAGGTCGGCGCGACGGTCGGCGTCGCCGCGGTGTCGGCCGAGCACGGGGATGCGGACGCGATCCTGCACGCGGCCGACCTCGCCATGTACCAGGGCAAGAAGGACGGGCGCGGCAACTTCCGGTTCTTCCGCAGCGCCATGGACGCGGAGCTCCGCGCCCGCGCCCGCATGGAGACGGAACTCCGCGGCGCCATCGAGACAGGCGCGATCGAGCCCTTCTACCAGCCGGTGGTGTCGCTCCCCGAGAAGGAGATCGTCGGCGTCGAGGTCCTGGCACGCTGGCGCCACCCGACGCGCGGGCTGGTGGGCCCGAGCGAGTTCATCCCGGTGGCCGAGGAGACCGGGATGATCGCGGATCTCAGCTATACGCTGATCCGCCGCGCCTGCCTGGATGCCCGGGCCTGGCCGCCCCACCTGATCCTCGCGGTGAATATCGCGCCGCAGCAGTTCCAGGACGCGTGGCTCGCACAGCGGATCCTGGGGATCCTGACCGAGACCGGGTTCCCGCCGCAGCGCCTGGAGGTCGAGATCACCGAGAGCGCCCTGATTCAGGACCTGGAAGCGACCCGGACGACCCTGCTGTCGCTGCGCGAACTCGGCGTGCGCATCGCGCTGGACGATTTTGGAACCGGCTATTCCAGCCTGTACCACCTGCGCGAACTGAAGTTCGACAAGCTTAAGATTGACCGCAGCTACGTCGACGCCATCACGATGAGCGATGAGCGGGCGAAGCTGGTCGACGCCATCATCAAGCTCGGGGCGAGCCTCGGCCTCTCCACCACCGCCGAGGGAATCGAGACCGATGCCAGCCTCGACTGGCTCTCCGACCAGGGCTGCCATTTCGGCCAGGGCTACCTGTTCGGCCACGCCATGCCCAAGGCCGAGATGGACGGCGTGCTCGCCGCCGCGCGTGTCCCGGCACCGGTCCAGGATCTCGCGCGGGCCTCGTGACGCGTCGGGCGCGGCCGCGCCGGTCAGCGCGGCGCCCGGTAGGCGGAGCCGTCGGCGGCACCGAGCGGGTGCTCCACGAACCGGCCCGTCTCCGGGACCGCGACCCGGTCGAAATTTCCCGCCAGGGCGTCGAGGGCGCGGCGCATCTCGGGTCCCTGGAGCGGCCGGCCGTGTCCGGTGATGACCCGCTCCGGGGCGAGCGCGGCGAGCGCCCGCACGGACGCGCGCGCCGCCGGCCAGTCGATCGTCAGGTACATCGGCGGTCCGTGCAGCTCCGGCGCCTGCGTCGCGACCGCGTAGGCGGATTCCTGGGCCGTGGTGATGAAGGCGTCGCCCGCGATCAGCGTGCTGTCGGCCGCGCGCCAGAGCGCGACGTGGCCGGGCGCGTGGCCCGGCGTGTGGATCCAGCGCCAGCCGGGCAGTGGCGGCACCGAGCCGTCCTCCGGCAGGACGCGCAGCCGCCCGGAGACGTCGACGGGGCGGGTGGGGAACAGCGGCGAGAGGCGGCCCAGGAGCCCGCCGCCGACGCTCGGATCCGGCGTGGGGTAGGCGGCGCTGCCGTCGAGGTAGGGTCGCTCCAGGGCATGCGCGTAGACCGGGGCGTCCCATTCCTCCGCGAGGTCCTCGAGAACGCCGACATGGTCGAAATGGCCGTGGGTCAGGACGATCGCGGCCGGCCGGGCCTCGGCGCCGAAGCGGGCCCCGGCGGCGGCCTGGATCCCGCGCTTGGCGCCCATCACGCCGGCGTCGACCAGGACCCAGCCCCGGTCGCCCGCGCCGGGCGCGCCCACGAACACGACGTTGACCAGGACGTGGCGCTGGTAGGCGACGTCGTCGGCGATGGCGTGGGTGGCGTCGTCCCGCTCGGCGTCGCGGCGGGGATCGTCGGCCCGGGCCTGCGGGTCGACGGGGATCTGCTGGGCCATCGGCTGCGGCTCCCGTACTGGGTTGCGGAAGGAGCGGTCGGGCGCGCGGCCCGGCCGGAGCCCGACGGGATCGCCCGATCCCGGCGCGGCCGCTCGTGTCCCGGCGCCGCACTGCGCGAGCGCCCGTATCGTGGCCAACCGGCCTTTGCCGGGCGTGTTCCTGAAGCCGAACCCGGCGCTGGTCCCGGCTTACTTCTAGGCCCCGACCGGCGCGCCGCGGCCTCACGCCGGTCGACACGGACCCCATATTGGCCGCATCGCTACCGTCCGCTTCGACGCGCCGTCGCAGGTCACAGCATGGCACCGAGCCCGCTCGCCCTCATCGCCTCCGCCGCCCTCATCGCCGTGGTCGCCACCGGCACCGGGGCGATCGTCCTCCAGCAGGGCTCGCGGTTCAGCCATCCCCGGAAGGTCGGCGGGCCGTTCACGATGGCGGATCTCGACGGCCGCCCGGTGACGGAGGCCGATCTCCGCGGCAAGCCTTCGGTCCTGTTCTTCGGCTTCACCCACTGCCCGGACGTCTGCCCGACCACGCTCGCGACCCTGGCGTCGGCCCTCGGCCGGATGGGCCGCGACGCGGACCGCCTCAACGTCGTCTTCGTCACCCTCGACCCGGAGCGGGACACGCCCGACACCCTGCGGGCGTACCTGGCCTCGTTCGACCCGCGGATCCGCGGCTTCGTCGGCACGCCGCAGCAGGTCGCCCGCATGGCCGACGCCTACCACGTCGCCTACAAGCGCGTGCCGACCAAGGACGGCGACTACACGATGGAGCATTCCGCCACCGTGGCGCTGTTCGACAGGACCGGCCGCATGGTCGGCGAGATCGGCTACGGCGAGGACGAGGCCAACACCTTCGCAAAGCTGATCACCCTGGCGCTGCCGGGGCAGTGCCCGCCGGGGGGCGGCGCCAATCTCTGGACGACCGACGGCAGCACCGGCAGCTGCGGTCCGCGGAGCTGAGCCGCGGCCCGGGAAATTGCGCCGCAACGCCGGCGTGGCTAGAGGGCGGCGCGGGTCGCGAGGCCCGGCCGAAACCGGGGGTTCCTGCTTGATCACGCGCCGCGTCCTCACCGCCATCGGGCTCCTCGCCCTCGCGCCGTATCCCGGCCTCGCCCGGGCCGCCGGCGGCGGGCCGCGCCTGGCGTCGCCCGAGCCCATGGATCTCGACCGGCTGAAGGATCTCGCCCGGGCGCTGCGGGATCGGCCCTACGCGCCCCCGCCGGAGGCTCCCGCCTCGGCGGCCCTCGACGCCCTGACCTACGGGCCGCTCCAGGAGATCCGCTACCCGCCGGGCCACGCCCTGTTCGCCGACAGCCCGTACCCGGTGACCTTCTTCCACCTCGGCAACTTCTTCCGCCATCCCGTGAAGGTCTACGCCCTGGAGGGCGGGCAGGCCCGCGAGGTGCTCTACAGCCACGACCTGTTCACCTACCCGCCGGGCAACCCGGCCAAGGACGTTCCGGACGGGGCGGGCTTCGCGGGGTTCCGGTTCCAGAAGGCGCCCGCCGGGCAGCCGGGCGACGACGGCGACTGGCTGGCCTTCCTGGGCGCGTCGTATTTCCGCGCTGCCGGGGACGGCGCCCAGTACGGCGCCTCGGCCCGGGGCATCGCGATCGACACGGCGCCGGGCCCCGGCAAGACCGAGGAATTCCCGGTCTTCACCCGGTTCTACGTGAGCCCGGCCTCGGACGGCGCCGTGACCGTGCTGGCGCTCCTGGAGGGCCGGAGCCTCACCGGCGCCTATCGGTTCGTCGCCCGGAAGGAGCCGCACGTCGTCATCGACGTCGCCTGCACGCTCTATATGCGCGCGGCGGTGGAGCGGTTCGGCATGGCGCCCCTGACCTCGATGCTCTGGTACTCGGAGGGCATGAGCCGCTTCCTCGCGAGCGACTGGCGGCCCGAGGTGCACGATTCCGACGGCCTGCTGATGCAGACCGGGGCCGGCGAGCTGATCTGGCGGCCGCTCAACAACCCGCCACGCCTCAGCGTCAGCGCCTTCGCGGACCGGTCGCCGAAGGGCTTCGGCCTGCTCCAGCGCGACCGCGCCTACGAGAACTACATCGACGACGGCTTCGAGGAGAACCGTCCCGACATCTGGGTCGAGCCGCAGGGCGACTGGGGCCGCGGCAGCGTCCAGCTCGTGGAGATCCCGACCCATCAGGAGACCGATGACAACATCGTCGCTCTCTGGGTGCCGGACGACGCGCCGCGGGCCGGGTCGGACTGCAGCTTCGCCTACCGGCTGCGCTGGACCGTCAAGGAGCCGGTCGCCACCGACCTCGCCCGGTGCGTCGCGACCCGGGCCACCAAGGCCGCGTGGCTCGCGGATGCCGACAGACGCCCGGGCCGGGCCAACCTCGTGCGGCAGTTCGTGCTGGAATTCGAGGGCGCGGCGCTGTCGGGCCTCGATCCCGAGAAGGCCACGGTCGCGCTCACCCTGTCGCGCGGCAGCGTCGAGGAAGTCGGCGCCACCTGGGCGCCCTACGGCAAGCCGAGCCCCTGGCGGGTCTTTCTCAAGGTCTACGCCGAGGGTCCGGATCCGGTAGAGATGCGTCTACAGCTGAGATCCGGGGAAAGGCTGCTCTCGGAGACCTGGGCCTACCAGTACTATCCGGAGGCTCCCGGCACGGTGCTGTGAGCGGCGGGCGTCGCCGGACGGCCGGTCGCCCGAAATCCGTCCGGCTCCGCGCGGTTCCGCCTCGGACCAGCCCCTCGTCGCATCGGAGACCGCCATGACCGGCGAGACACCGCACGGCCCGCACCTCCCGGAAGTGCTGACGCGGCTCCTCAAGGCGCCCCGGGCGGCGATCTGGCCGACGCCGGAGGATCGGAATCGCCTCCGGCCCGGCCGGTCGCGACCGCGGCAACCGAGCCGCGCCGTCCTGGGTGTCTGGATCTGGGCGATCCTCTACAACGTCATCGGCTTCGCGATCCTCGCGGCCCTGTGGTGGACGATGCGCTGACCCGATGAGCCGACACGCCCTGATCCCCCGCCGAACAGCCCGCGCGGCAACTCTCGCGGCGGCCCTCCTGCTCGGCCCGGCCCTGCGGCCCGGCGCGGCGCAGAGCCCCGGCGACGCGCTCAACGCGGATGACGGCACCGGGGCGGTCAAGGTGTGCTCGCCCGTGGCGATGCCGCGCTGGCGGTCCATGACACCGGTGCCCAAGACCTGGACCTTCCTGGACTGCATGGGCTTCGCCGGCGAGATGGGCGCGACCCACTTCCAGCTCGGCTGCCTCTTCGGCAACGTCACGCCCCACGCCCAGAAATACGCCTGGGGCGCGATGGTGCCGATCGAGAAGTCGGCGATGGCCAAGGCGCAGCCGCCGATCCCGAATTGCGGCTGGTAGGGCCCGCGCTCAGCCGCCGGAGCCTCGCCAATCCAGGTCGAGGGTGAGGCGGGCACGGAAGACCGTGCTGCCGGTGGCGTCGCGGACCCGCGTCTCGAGCACCACGCCGGCATCGCCGGGGGCCGGCCGAGTCGCCCGGACGCGGAGCCGGTCGTGCACGGCCTCGATCAGGGCCTCGGTTGCCGACAGGCACGCCTCGTGGCGGTCGGCGAAGAAGAGACCCTCTTCGTCGACGGACAGACCGCTTTCGTCGGTGAAGTCGGTGAAGTAGCGCACGGCGCAGAACCTCACGGCCAGACGATGAGCGTGCGCCGCGACCTGAGCGCTGTCGTTAACCTGTGTGTGGACACCGACTCCGCCTCGCGCGACCGGCCGCCGGGTCCCCGTGTCGCGGCGGCCGCACGGAGAACGCGGTCACCCGGCCCGTGATCCGGCCGCGCCGGTTCGACACGGATGCGCGCGGACATCGGTCGCGGGCGCGGCCGGCGCCGTGCGGGCCAGCGGCACCCTGCCCGAAAGTACGATATGGCCCGCACCGTCGAACCCGTACGCGTCGGCGGCCGGGACGCCGCGTCCGGACCTCGTGCGCCCTGCCTTTCCCGGCGGACACTCGGAGGCCGCGTCCCGCGCGGCTCCCGCGCGGCGTGGTTCACGCCGATCCGACAACCCGCACGGGACCGCGACGCCGTTCCCGGTGGGCGCCGGCGATGCGTCTCCGGCGGAGGGGCCCTGCGCCCGCCGAACCTCGAAGGGGATGTGACCTGCCCCGCTTCTTCCTCAACGTCCGGCGCCGCGGCGCGCTGATCGCCGATCGGGAAGGCGACGAACTGCCCGACCGCACCGCGGCCGAGCATCTCGCCCACGACATCCTGCGCGAGATGCGGCGCCTGCCGCACGTCTACGGCGCGCCGCGCGACTGGCGCGCCGACACCTTCGTGATCACCGACGAGGCCGGCACCGTCGTGGCCGAGGTGCCCTACGCCAGCGCGCTCCGAGGGCGGCGCAGCGGGCCGATCAGGCGCTCGTACTCGGCCTCGGCCGGGCCGTAGGTCTGACCGGCCGCCTGCTCCAGGCGCGCGCGGCTCAGGACCCGGATCCGCCCGCGCCGGGCCCGGATCAGGCCGGCGCCCTCCAGGGTGTGGATCGCGACCGTCACGGTCGGCCGGCGCACACCGAGCATGATCGACAGGAACTCGTGCGTCACGGCCAGGTCGTCGCCGTCCTGCCGGTCGTGGTACATGAGGAGCCACCGCGCGAGCCGCTCCTCGGCGGGCGCGCCCGCGTTGGCGATCGCGGTCTGTGCGACCTGGACCAGGAACGTCTGGACGTAGCGCAGCAGCAGGTTGCGCAGCGACGGGCTGGATTTCAGGGCATCGCGCAGGGCCGGCACGGAGATGCGGCGCCCCCGACCGGCGACCTGCATGAAGATCTGGTAGGGAATCGTGTCGGTTCCGAGCAGCAGCGCCGGTGCGGCCATGCCGTCGCGACCGAACAGCCCGACCTCGATGCGGCCGCCCTGGGCGAGAGTCGACACCACGGAGCACAGGCCGGTGTCGATGAAGACCGCGTGCGGGATCGTGGCGGCCGGCTCGACGAGCACCTTGCCGAGGGGAAGATCGATCGCCTCGAGATGAGGTCCGAGCAGCGCGCCATCCGCCTCGGATAGGGCAGCCAGGAGGCGGTTCTGATGCGGCATCGGCAAACGCGTACGCGGAAATCGACATCCGCGCCGCGGGTCTGGTGCGGGAACCGCGGCGCGCCCCGAGCCATGCTCGGATCAACACGCAATAGCGAGCGGATATTGCAGCTAGCTGGCGAAGGGTCTGGAACCAGACAAAGGAATGCCGGCGATTTTCGGATGTCCTGGCGAGCGGGCGCGGACGAATGCGCAAACCTTTCTTTAAGATCTGCCTTCAGACTGCGGGGTGGACGATCCGGATGTGGCCTGTGCGCCACGGGCTCGGCAGCGCCGCGCACTTGCCAACACCTGCGTGCGCGGGCGCGCTTTGACGCGCGGGCCGGATCGGGCTACAGAGAGCGCTACGGAACAAGCAAGAACCATGCCGTGAGCAGCGTGGCTCCGGCTGGCGAACCGCGCCGGAAGGGCATCGGGGCCTCGCATGAGTTTGGTGCAACGGCTGGAAGTGCGTCAGGGCCAGGCCCTGGTGATGACGCCGCAGCTCCTGCAAGCGATCAAACTTCTGCAGCTGTCGCAACTGGATCTCGCGGCGTACGTCGAGGCCGAGCTGGAGCGCAACCCGCTGCTGGAGCGCGCCGAGCCGGACCTGCCGGGCGCGGGCGAGGCGGCCGAATCGAGCGGCCACGGCGAGGAGGCGGGGTCGGACGGCTTCGAGGGGCCGGAGCCCGAATCGTGGCTCTCGGCCGACCTCAACCCGAGCCGCGGCGAGATCGAGAGCGACTTCGACACGCGCCTCGACAACGTCTTCCCCGACGAGATCCCCGTCCAGGCGCGCGAGGCGGGCGGGGGCGACATGCTCTCGCTGACGCCGCCGCCCTACGGCAGCACCGGCGGGAGCTTCGACTCCGAGGCGCCCGATTTCGAGGCGACCCTCACGGCCGAGACCTCGCTGCGCGAGCACCTCGCGGGCCAGCTCGACCTCGCGACCCGGGATCCGGCCGAGCGGCTGATCGGCGGCTTCCTGATCGACGCCGTCGACGAGGCCGGCTACCTGCGCGAGACGGTGGAGGGCGTGGCCGAGCGGCTCGGCGCCGACCCGGCCCTCGTCGGCCGGATGCTGGCGCTGGTCCAGACCTTCGACCCGCCCGGGATCGCGGCCCGCGACCTCGCCGAGTGCCTCGCGATCCAGCTCCGCGAGCGCGACCGGTACGATCCGGCCATGCAGGCGCTGGTCTCGCGGCTCGACCTCGTGGCCAAGCGCGACTTCGCGGCCCTGCGCCGGCTCTGCGGCGTCGACGACGAGGACCTCGTCGACATGCTGGGCGAGATCCGGCGCCTGGATCCGAAGCCCGGCCGGGCCTTCGGGTCGAGCGCTGTCGAGGTCCTGGTCCCGGACGTGTTCGTGCGCGCCGCGCCGGACGGCTCCTGGCTGGTCGAGCTGAACAGCGAGGCGCTGCCCCGGGTCCTGGTGAACCAGAGCTACTACGCCCGCGTCTCGCGCAACGCCGCCGCGGACGGCGACAAGGCCTTCCTGTCGGAGGCGCTGCAGAACGCCAACTGGCTGACCCGCTCGCTGGAGCAGCGCGCCCGCACGATCCTGAAGGTCGCCACCGAGATCGTCCGCCAGCAGGACGGGTTCTTCGTCCACGGCGTCACCCACCTCCGGCCGCTGAACCTCAAGACCGTGGCCGAGGCGATCGGCATGCACGAATCGACCGTCTCGCGGGTCACCTCCAACAAGGCCATCGGCACGAGCCGCGGGACCCTGGAGATGAAGTACTTCTTCACCGCGGCGATCCCCGGGGCGGCCGGCGCCGCCGCCCATTCCTCCGAGGCGGTGCGCCACCGCATCAAGCAGCTCGTCGACGGCGAGACGCCGGACGACGTGCTGTCCGACGACGCCCTGGTGCAGAAGCTGCGCGGGGAGGGCGTCGACATCGCCCGGCGCACCGTGGCGAAGTACCGGGAATCCCTGCGGATTCCGAGCTCGATCGAGCGCCGCCGGGAGCGCTTCGCCCACGGCTCGGGCCAGCACGTCGCCCTGGCGCTGCGCTGATCGGCCCGGACGGGGTTGCGCCAAGCGCCCGTCCGGCCCATCCGTCGTGGCCCTCGATCGACGCCTGGACCTGCGATGACCCCGACCGGAACGCCCTCGCGCAGCCTCACCGCCATCGTGCTCGCGGCCGGGAAGGGCACGCGGATGCGCTCGGACCTGCCGAAGGTGCTGCACCGGATCGCCGGCCGCAGCATGCTCGGCCACGTCCTGGCCGCCGTGCAGGCGGCGGGCGCGGGCCGGATCGCCGTGGTGGCCGAGCCCGGCCGCGACGACGTCGCCGTCGAGATCGCGCGGGCGGCCCCCGGCGCCCGGGTCTTCCCGCAGGCCGAGCGCCTCGGCACCGCCCACGCCGTCCTCGCCGCCCGGGAGATGCTGGCCGACCCCGACGACGACGTGGTGATCGCCTTCGGCGACACGCCGCTCGTCTCGGCCGACACCTTCCTGCGCCTCCGCGCGCCCCTGGCCGACGGCGCCGCGGTGGCCGTGCTGGCCTTCGAGACGGCGACGCCGACCGGCTACGGACGGGTGCTGACCGAGGGCGAGCGCGTGCTCGCCATCCGCGAGGAGAAGGACGCGAGCGCCGCCGAGCGGGCCGTGACCCTGTGCAATGCCGGGCTGATGGCGCTCGCCGGACGGCACGCCCTGGCGCTGCTCAACCGCATCGGCAACGACAACGCCGCCGGCGAGTACTACCTGCCCGACGCGGTGGCTCTCGCGGTCGCCGATGGGCTGCCCGTCACGGTCGTGCCCGTGGACGAGGCCGAGGCGCAGGGCGTGAACGACCGGGTGCAGCTCAGCGTCGCGGAGGCCGCGATCCAGGCGCAGCTGCGCCGAAGCGCCATGCTGGGCGGCGCGACTCTGATCGCCCCCGAGACGGTGTTCCTCAGCCACGACACGATGCTCGGTCGCGACGTGATCGTGGAGCCCAACGTGGTGTTCGGTCCCGGCGTGCGGGTCGCGGAGGGCTGCACCGTGCGGGCCTTCGCGCATCTCACCGAGACCAGCCTGGAGCGGGGCGTGAAGATCGGACCGTTCGTGCGGCTGCGCGGCCACGCCGTGCTGGAGGCGGGTGCGGAACTCGGCAATTTCGTCGAGCTGAAGAACGCCCGGATGGGGGCCGGCGCCAAGGCCGCGCACCTCACCTATCTCGGCGACGCGGAAGTCGGCGCCAAGGCCAATATCGGGGCCGGCACGATCACCTGCAATTACGACGGCGTGCTCAAGCACCGGACCACGATCGGTGCGGGCGCGTTCATCGGCTCGAACTCGGCCCTGGTCGCCCCCGTCTCGGTGGGGGAGGGCGCCTACGTCGCCTCGGGCTCGGTGATCACCGACGACGTGCCGGCGGACGCCATGGCCGTGGCCCGGGGCCGGCAGGCGGTGAAGCCGGGCTGGGCCAGCGAGAAGCGCGCGGCGCTTCAGGCCGAGAAGGCGCGGCGCGGGAAGGCGTGAGGCCGGGCACGCCGCGCGAGCGGGGCTGGCCCTGCGCCGTCCCGATCCGGTAGAAGTCCCGCTCGGCCCCGCACGGCGCGGGGCGGCCCGGACCTTGCGCACGACCTGCGCGCGGCCCTCCGGGCACGACAGCGAGAGACACTCCTATGTGCGGCATCGTCGGCATCGTCGGGCGCGACGCGGTGGCGGGGCAGGTGATCGAGGCCCTGCGGCGGCTCGAGTACCGCGGCTACGATTCCGCCGGCATCGCCACCCTGGAGCACGGCCGGCTGGCGCGGCGGCGGGCCTCCGGCAAGCTGGTCAACCTGGAGGCCAGGCTCGCCCAGGAGCCGCTCACCGGCACGATCGGCATCGGCCACACCCGCTGGGCGACCCACGGCCGGCCCAACGAGACCAACGCCCACCCGCACGCCACCAAGCGCCTCGCCGTCGTGCACAACGGCATCATCGAGAATTTCCGCGAGCTCAAGCAGGAGCTGCAGGCCGACGGCGTCGTCTTCGAGACCGAGACCGACACCGAGGTCGTCGCCCAGCTCGTCAGCCGCAACATGGACCGGCAGATGGGACCGGTGGAGGCCGTGGCCGCAGCCCTGCCGCGGCTCCGCGGCGCCTTCGCGCTGGGCTTCCTGTTCTCCGGCGAGGAGAACCTGCTGATCGGGGCCCGCCACGGCGCGCCGCTGGCGATCGGCTTCGGCGAGGGCGAGACCTATCTGGGCTCCGACGCCCTGGCGCTGGCGCCGTTCACCGACGCCATCACGTATCTCGACGAGGGCGACTGGGCGATCCTGACCCGGGGCGGCGCCGAGATCCGCGACGCGGCGGGCGCCACGGTCGAGCGCGCCCGGCAGAAGATCGCCACGCAGGCCTACCGGATCGACAAGGGCGAGTACCGCCACTTCATGGCCAAGGAGATCCACGAGCAGCCCGAGGTGGTGGGCCGCACGCTCGCCCACTACGTCGACATGGCGAACGGGCGGGTGGCGCTGCCCGAGGCGTTGCCCTTCGATTTCGCCAAGCTCAGCCGCGTCTACATCACCGCCTGCGGCACGGCCTACTACGCGGGCCTCGTGGCCCGGTACTGGTTCGAGCAGGTGGCGCGCCTGCCGGTGGAGATCGACGTCGCCTCCGAGGCCCGCTACCGCGAGGCGCCGCTCGAGAGGGACGGGCTGACGCTGGTGATCTCGCAATCGGGCGAGACCGCCGACACGCTGGCCTCCCTGCGCTACGCGACGTCGAAGGGCCAGCACACGCTGAGCGTGGTCAACGTGCCGACCTCGACGATCGCGCGGGAATCCTCCGTGGTGATGCCGACGCTGGCCGGGCCGGAGATCGGCGTCGCCTCCACCAAGGCGTTCTCGTGCCAGCTCACCGTGCTGCTGTGCCTCGCCATCGCGGCGGGCCGGGCCCGCGGCACCCTCGACGCGGCGGGCGAGCGGCGGCTGATCGACGGCCTGATCAAGGCGCCGGGCCTGATGGCCGAGGCGCTCACCCACGAGGCCGCGATCGAGGGCCTGGCCCGGGAGGTCGCGAAGGCGCGGGACGTGCTCTATCTCGGCCGCGGCACCAGCTACCCGATGGCGCTGGAGGGCGCGCTGAAGCTCAAGGAGATCAGCTACATCCACGCCGAGGGCTACGCGGCGGGCGAGCTGAAGCACGGGCCGATCGCGCTGATCGACGAGAGCGTGCCGGTGATCGTGATCGCGCCGCACGACGCGGTGTTCGAGAAGACCGTCTCGAACATGCAGGAGGTGGCCGCCCGCGGCGGGCGCATCGTGCTGATCGGCGACGCCAAGGGCGCGGCCGAGCACGGGCTCGACACGCTCGCGACCTTCACCATGCCGGCGCTCGACCCGACGGTGGCGCCGATCGTCTACGCGGTGCCGATCCAGCTGCTCGCCTACCACACGGCGGTGTTCATGGGGAAAGACGTGGACCAGCCGCGGAATCTGGCCAAGTCGGTGACCGTGGAATAGGCGCCGCCGATCGCACCCCCGTCCGGTCCGGAAGCGGCGGCGCCCTCGCGAGCGGCGCGCAGCGATCCATTCGGCGCCACGTTCACGGAGATCGCGCGACCCTGGGTTGCTTCGCTCCGCTCGCCAATACGGTCCCCGCAATCCCGTTCATCCCGGTACGAGGCCCCCATGACCGCCCATGACACCGACGTCCTCCGCTGGCTCGACGGGCAGGAGGGCGCGATGCTGGCGCTCCTCGAGGAGCTCGTGAACATCGATTCCGGCTCCTACGACAAGCCGGGCGTTGACGCGGTCGGCACCCGGATCGCCGAGTTCCTCGCCGGCCACGGCATCCCGGTCACGACGATCCCGGTGGACGGCTACGGCGACGCGCTGAAGGCGAGCGTGGCCGGATCCGGCGGCGGCAACCGTCCGGTCGTGCTCATGGGCCACCGCGACACCGTCTTCCCGAAGGGGGAGCCGGCGCGGCGGCCGTTCCGGGTCGCCGACGGCCGCGCCTACGGGCCCGGCGTCGCCGACATGAAGGCGGGCCTCGTGATGAACGCCTTCGTGCTGGCCGCCTACCACCGGGCCGGCGGCGCGCCGGTCCCGCTCGTCGGCCTGTTCACCAGCGACGAGGAGATCGGCTCGCCGGCCTGCCGGCCGATCATCGAGGAGACCGCCCGGGGCGCCCGCGCGGTGCTGAATTCCGAGCCGGGGCGGCCGACCGGCAACGTCGTCACCGGTCGCAAGGGCGGGGTGTTCATGCACCTCGAGGTGCTCGGCAGGGCGGCGCATTCCGGCGGCAACTACGCCGACGGGCGCAGCGCCATCCTGGAGCTCGCCCACAAGACGGTCGCGCTCCACGCGCTCACCGACCTCGACCGCGGCACCACGGTGAATGTCGGCCTGATCTCCGGCGGCCAGTCGGTGAACACCGTGGCGCCCCGGGTGACCTGCGAGATCGACCTGCGCTACGTCACCCCGCCCGACCGCGAGACCGCCATGGGCCGGATCGCCGCGATCGTGGCGGGATCGACGGTCCCCGACACCACCGCGCATCTCACCATCAAGGGCGAGTTCCTGCCGCTCGTGCAGGACGAGGCCTCGCGGGCGCTGTTCGAGACCTACGCAAGGGTGAGCGCGGGGGGCGGCAACCCCGTCACCGGCGAGTTCGCGGGCGGCTGCGCCGATTCGGGGTTCACCGCCAGCGTCGGCTGCCCCACGCTCTGCGCCGTGGGCCCGGTGGGCGGCAAGGCCCACTCGCCCGAGGAGTACCTTGAGGTGGGAAGCCTCGTGCCGCGGGCGCGCGCGATGGCCGAGACCATCGCGGCGCTCTGACGGCTCTGAGGCCGACCATCGCCGGCCCGGCCGCGCCGTAGCGGTCGCCGTCCCCGGGCGGGCGCTACGGCGCCGGACTGACCTGTCTATCCGAGCCGCGGGCGGCGGCCGATGCTCGGGAGCTGCGTCGATCACGTCCGGGGCCCGGCCCGCCTAGGGGCGCAGGGCCGCCACGAGGCGCAGCAGGAAGCCGTCGAGGGCCGCCTTGTCGATCCAGCGCAGGACCGCGACGAGGTCGTGCTCGGGGTCGCACCAGATCACGTTGTTGCCCGCCCCCAGGGCGCTGAACGCCGAGGCCGGCAGCTGCGGCCTAGCGGCCGCGCCGCGGTTCAGCCACCAGAGGTAGCCGTAGCTGTCGAGCGTCGGGGACGGCGTCAGCATGGCGCGGATCCAGCGCTCCGAGAGGAGCTGCCGCCCGTTCCAGGCGCCGCCGCGGGCCATGAGGAGGCCGAAGCGGGCATGGTCGTCGGCCCCGATGAACAGGCCGCCTCCCCAGTGGCCGCCGCCGGGGACCGACTGGACCCGCCCGCCCGCGATCGCGACCCAGGCCGTGTCGTAGCCGTGCCACGCCCAGTCGCGGGAGGCGCCGATCGGATCCATGATCCGCTCGCGGAGCACCTCCGGGAGGCCCCGGCCGAAGCGGCGCATCAGGCAGTACGAGAGCAGGTTCACCCGCACGTCGTTGTACTCGTAGTAGGTACCGGGGCGCCGCAGCGCCCGCGCCTCGCCCTTGCGGCTGTTGTCGGCACCCGGGCCGATCTGCCGGAAATGATCGACCTGATCGGACTTGCCGAACAGGGTCCCCTGCCACTCGCTCGACTGCTGCAGGAGGTGGCGCCACGTGATCGCGCCGTTGTGCGGCCCGTCGAGGAGCGGGTCGGGGACGCTGTCCCGCACGGGCGCGTCGACGTCGGGGATCAGGCCGTCGTCGTGGGCGAGGCCGGCCAGCACCGCGAGATAGCTCTTGGCGATCGAGAAGGTCATGTCGGGGCGGGCCGTGTCGCCCCAGGCGGCGACGCGCCGGCCGCCCTTCAGGATCACGCCCGCCGGGCCGCCGCGCGGGCGCACCGGCCCGTCGATGGCGCTCCAGGGCCCCGTCTCGTTCCACTCGACGATCCCGACGTAGCGCCCGTCGGGATAGTACAGGCTGCGCGGCCACGCGCTCTCGTGCGCCTCCGCGAAGGCCACCGCGTCCGCGAGCCGGCCGGCCTCGAGCCCCGCCGCGCCCGGGTCCTGCTCCGCCCAGACATCCGTCGGCCAGTACGGCCCGGTCGCTTCGGTCACGCGCGTTCTCCTGACGGCCTCCCGCCATCGCGGCCCATGCAGGGGCCGGGCCGGGGGAACCGGGCAGGTAGGGCGGTGATCCCGGACCGGCAGGGTTTGACACCATCGCCGCGTCGCCGGGGCGCTCGTCGTCTCCGCCGAAGATGTCGGAAGCCGAGGATCCGGCAGGGACCAGCGCGACCGCAGATCCCGGACAAATCTACCGCTATCCAGCGCCAATCATCGGTAATAAACCCGGATTTATTAGCGATCTCACAGATATATCAACACAATAACTCAAGCGTTTCACTGAATAAAGATCTGACGCGCGCCACCAGACGGTGCGGTATGCCGACCAGTCCAAATGCACGAAGATGCCTCGAAACTTTCCGTCAAGTGATTCGGGCGTATGGGATTTGCAAGTCCGAGTTCGGCGCTGCGAGAGACATGGCAGGAAGTATCGATGTCGGACGCGGGCAGCGGCGGGACGTGCCCCCGGTCTTGATCCGGGCGGCGCAAGGCCTGCTCGGCGGAATGATCGTCCTCGTCGTGCCCATCGCTCTGCTGGTCGTCCCACAATCCGAGTCCGTCGTCGTGGTCGGATCGCCCGGATCCGGCACGCCCGACCTCGCCCGGATCGTCGCCGCGGCGGGCGGCACGATCCTCAGCCTCGGCGGCCGGCCGTCCATCGTCGTCGCCCGCGCCGACGGCGGCGGATTCGCCCGGCGCCTCTACGGTGCGGGCGCCCGCCTCGTCCTCGACGGGCGCCTCGCCCGATACTGCGGCCGCTCCTCGGGGAGCGCCGACCTCACGTCTCGGCCCGGTCCGGGCCTCGGAAGGCCCGCCCCATGAACCACCTCGACGCGATCCGGCAAAGCTTCGGCCGCTGCCTCATCCCGATCCTCTGGGCCCACCTGCCCGCCATCGCCGGCACCGAGGCGCTGCTCGCCGGGGGTCTGCCGCCCCTGGCCCCGATCGCCGCCGCGGCGATCCTGGCCGGGACCGCGACAATCCTGTGGTTGAAGGACCCGATCGGGGCGGGCACCCGCATCGTCAGCGGGCTGGCCCTGATCGGCATGGCGGCGATCCTGCTCATCGTCTTCGCCGGCCACCCCTGGCAGATCGACATGCACATGTACTTCTTCGCCTGCTTGGCGGTGCTCGTCGGCTGGTGCGACTGGCGGGTGATCCTGGCGGCGACCGCGGCCACGGCCGTCCACCACCTCGCCCTCGACGTGGCGATGCCCGAACTGGTCTTCCCGGCACGCAGCACCGAGCTCGACCGCGTCGCGCTGCACGCGGTCATCGTGGTGATGGAGGCCGCGATCCTGATCTGGATCTGCCGGAGGACGGCGCACTCCTTCGCGGCGCTGTCCGACTCGGAGCGCGCGGCCCAGGCGCAGCTCGCCCGCGCCGGCGCGCTGGAGCAGGAGAACGCGGAGGCGCGCGCCGCCGTCGAGGCGGCGCGGCGGAGCGCGACCGAGCAGCTCGCCCGGACCTTCGAGACGACGGTCGGCGGGATCCTCGCGGAAGTGGCGGCGTCCGCGGGCGCGCTGCGGGCCAGCGCGGCCGAGATGGCCGGCACCGCCTCCGAATCGGCCGGCCGCTCCGCGGACGCCGCCGAGGCGGCCGGGACGGCGGCGCACAACGTCCGCGCGGCCGCGGCGGCGACGGATCGGCTCGGGGCCTCGCTCGCGGAGATCGGGCGCGAGGTGGAGGGCTCCGCCGACCTCGCCCGCGCCGCCGCCGCGGAGGCCGCCGACGCCGTACCCCTCGTCCAGGACCTGAGCGCCGCGGCCGAGCGCATCGGCGGCGTCGTGGCGATGATCGCCACCGTGGCCGGCCAGACCAACCTCCTGGCCCTCAACGCCACGATCGAGGCCGCGCGGGCCGGCGAGGCCGGGCGCGGCTTCGCGGTCGTCGCCGCCGAGGTCAAGGACCTCGCGGGCCAGACCGCCCGGGCCACCGCCGAGATCGGCGCCCAGGTGGAGCGGATCCAGGCCTCGACCCAGCGCGCCGTGACCGCCGTGAACGGCATCACCGGCCGCATCCGCGACATGAACGACCGCGCCACGCAGATCGCGGCCTCGGTGCGCGACCAGGGCGCCACCGCGGCCGACATCGTGCGCACCGTCGCGGAGGTCGCGGCCGGCACTGGCGCGGTCAGCACCACCATCGCGGCGGCGGCCAGCACCGTGGAGGCGACCGGCGCGACCGCCGGCAGCGTGCTGGCCTCGGCCTCGGCGCTGTCGGACGAGTTCGACCGCCTGGGCCGGGAGGTGGACGGCTTCCTGGCCTCCGTCCGCGCCGCCTGATCAGGCCTTCCCGGTGAAGCGCACGGTGCAGCCCGGACGGGCCGCGACGAGATCCGCGCCGCGCGCGGGGCCGAGGACCATGCAGGCGGTCGACAGGCCGTCGGCGACGAGCCCCGTCGGCGCGGTGACCGTCACCGACGACAGGGCGCGCGGCGACCGGCCGGTCGCCGGATCGAAGATGTGGTGATCGGCGCGGTCGTCCGAGAAGCTCATGTTGTAGTCGCCCGAGGTCGCGGCGAAGCCCGTGAACGGCGCGATGATCGCGGCGACTTCCCCGGGATGGCGGGGATCGGCCAGCCCGAGGCGCCAGGCCGCGCCGTCGGGATGCGCGCCGGCGGCACCGAACTCGCCGGTATCGACGAAGGCGTCGTAGATGCCGCGCGCCCGGAGCGCCGCCATGACCTGGTCGGCCGCGTAGCCCTGGATCAGGGCGTTCAGCGTCAGGGCCGTCCCGGGTTCCAGGACGATGCGGTCCGTCCCGACCCGCACGCGCCGCCAGCCGACCCGCGCCAGGGCCGCGCGCAAATCCTCCGCGCCGGGCCGCGCGCCGCGGGCGGCGGCCTGGGCCCAGACCGGCCAGAGCGGCTGGACGGTCGGGTCGAAGGCGCCGCCGGTCTCGGCCGCGAGGGCGAGCGCGAAGCGCAGCAGGGTGAGCAGGTGCGGGTCGGGCGCCTCGAGGGACCCGTCCCGATTGAGGCGGGCCAGGGCGCTGTCGGTCCGGAACAGGCTGGCGGCCGCCTCCACGGCGCGCATCGCCGCGAACCCGTCGCCGAGCGCGGCCTCGATCGCCGACGGGTCGGTCCCGGCGGCGGTCAGCGCCACGGTGGTGCCGAATGCGAGGCCGGCGCGGGTGCGCAGCACCAGCCCCCGCGACGCCGCGGAGGCGCGGAACGCCGCGACGCCGCCGAGCGCGGCCAGCCCCGCGGCCCCGACCAGGATCCGGCGCCGGGCCGGCGCGAAGCGAGCGGGCGCGAAGCGGACCGGCGCGCTCATCCGACGGTCACCGGCCGGGGCGCGGCGCGGCGGCCCCGCTTGCGCGCCACGACCTGCGGCACGCACTGCCCGGGATCGTGGATGATCGTCACGCATTCCATGCACTGGAAGCACTCGGCGTAGTCGACCCGGCCGGAGGGCGCGATGGCGCCGTAGCGGCAGCGGACCTTGCAGAGCTGGCAGGGCGAGCCGCACTCCGCCCGGCGCGGGATCCAGTCGAGGACCCGGACCCGCCCGAGGAGGGCGAGGGCGGCGCCGAGCGGGCACAGGTAGCGGCAGAAGCCCTTGTAGACGAACAGGTTGAGCACCAGCAGCCCGGCCGCGTAGGCGACGAACGGCCACGCCCGGACGAAGTACAGGGTGATGGCGGTCTTGAACGGCTCGACCTCTGAGAAGCTGTCGGCGAGCGGCGACCCCGCGGCGGCGGCGCCGAGGATACCGGCGAGAACGACGTATTTCAGCGACCGCAGCACCCGGTCGAGGCCCGGCGGCACCGCGACCGGGCGGATGCGCAGCGGCCGGGCGATCAGTGCCACGAGTTCCTGCAGCGCGCCGAACGGGCAGAGCCAGCCGCAGAACGTGCCGCGGCCCCAGGCGACCAGGGCGGCGAACGCGAAGGCCCAGAGCACCAGCGAGGGCGGGTCGTAGAGCAGGAAGGCGAGGTCGTGGGTGACCGTCGCGGCCCGCACGAGGCCGACGAGGGTCACGATCGACAGTTGCGCCTGCGCGTACCAGCCGACGAAGCCGAGGGTCAGCGCCAGGAAGCCGAGGCGGAAGAGGGTGAAGCGGCGCCCGTCCGCCACCAGCCCCCGCTGGCGGCTCAGGACCGCAACCAGCACCGCGAGCATCAGCCCGATCAGGGCGAGTTCGGGCGCCCGGGCGCGCCAGGGGTCGGTCCAGCTCGGCCCGTCATCCGGCCGGACCCGCGTGAACAGGTCGGCGGGCAGCGCGGTCTCGACCGTGAAGGTCCGGGCGATCTTCTCCGACAGGATCTGACCGCGCTCGCGGACGATCGTCTCGGTGAGCACCCAGGGGGCGGACGGGTCGAAGCCGGCGGCCTGGTCGATCCGAAGGATCGTCCAGGAGCCGGGCGGCAGGCCCTCGGCGAGGCCGGCCCCGCGGCGCTCCACCGCCATGTCCCGGGCATTCACGATCAGCCCCCCCTGGCCGATCGCCAGCCGGTCGGGGACCGCGCCGAGCACGAACCGGTCGCCAACCGGGTTCTCGGGCGCGTCGTCGGGCCCGGCGCTGACCACCATCACGGCGTGGTTGCCGGGGCCGAGCTCGCGCATCAGCGCGTCGTAGCGCGACGGCCCCAGCAGGTTGCGGCCGATCGAGGGCGGGTCCAGGGCGGCGGCGTACAGGTCGGTCAGCGCGGCGTCGGGTGGTCCCTCGTAGGGGTCCGCCGCGCCGGTGCCTCTGAAGGCCGCCGCGGCGTCGGCGTTCGTCACCGTCAGCCGCCGGACCCAACCGCGGGCGAGGAGGTCGGCCAGGGTGAGCGGCTCGTAGCGGTCCGGCTTCGCCTCGACCTTCAGCCCGACATTGGCCGCCCCGAAGCCGAGTTTCACGCGGGCGACCGCCAGCGCCGAGGCCAGGATCGACTGGTTGATCACCCGGGTCGAGGCGGTGGCCATGGAGATGCCGTCGACGGTGGTCTGGGGCGCGGCGCCGGCGGCCCGCGCGTTCGGCCGCCCGACCCGGATCGCCTGCCGGGCCGAGAGGCCGGCATACTGCTCGACGAAGGCGAGGAGCGGCTCCGGGCCGAGCCCCTCGAGGAAGACCGGCTCGTGGTGCGAGAGCACCGTCACGTCCCGGAAGGTGCCGTCCGGGGCGAGCGCGATCAGCAGGTCGGGCGGCGTGCCCCCGAAGCCGGGGATCGGCGCGAGGTCCACGGATTCGAAGGCGTAGGCGAAGACCTCGTAGGACCCGGCCTGCTGCTTCAGGATCGGCCAGACCGGGAGCCTGTCGTCCTTCTCGCCGACCACCAGCGGGGGCGGGAAGTGACGTTCGAGGCCGGCGCGGTCGAGCTGGCCCGCCTGGACTGGCCGGGTCGGTACGAGGAGGACGAGAAGGAGCAGCACGGCGCGGAGGAGCGTGCCGGCGCCCAGGCTCACCGCGGCTCGGCGCGCGCGCGGGCTGAGAGACACCCCGCTCCGCAGCGACCGCGCCTTATCCGTGCCTCCGCCCCGGGCCGCGTCGGTCACGCAACCGGGTCGACGGCGGAGGCCGGCGGCCGAGCGCGACGGGCCCCCTCTCCCGTGCGGGAGAGGGTCGGGGTGAGGGATCGGGACGTTCAGGATTGAGGACGCTGTCGACGTGCGGACCGGGAGAGCCTTCTCCCGATGCCGCAGGTCCCTCACCCTGTCCCTCTCCCGCACGGGAGAGGGGACCCGCGCTCCGGACTGCGGACGAGTCACGGCACCGCACCGGCGGCGCGAGCGTCCGTCGCCTGCGCCGAAGGCATCGGCCGCGCCGCCGCGCCCCAGGGGAAGCGGCCGACCTTCACGGTCTTGATCGGCCGGAACGTCGCGGCGTCGATCACCGTCACGTCGCCGGAGACGCCGTTGGTGGTGAAGAGCCGCGTGCCCGCCGCGTTGAGCGCGAGCTGCCAGACCCGCCGGCCGACCAGGATGTAGCTCTCCACCCGGTAGGTCGTCGTGTCCACCACGGCGACCCGGTCGGACGGCCCCAGCGCCACGAAGGCGTGGCGCCCGTCCTTCGACATCTGGATGCCCACCGGCTGGATCCGGTCGGCCGCGACCCCCTTCACGGCGAATGCGATGGTCGCGATCACCGTGCGGGTCGCGACGTCGATGACCGACACGGTGCCGCCGATCTCCGAGGAGGCCCAGAGCCGGGACCCGTCCGCCGTGAAGGCGGCGAAGCGCGGCCGCTGCCCGACCGGCGTCGCGTCCACGGCCGCGAGGGACCGCGTGTCGATCCAGTGGACCATGTTGGTCGTCTCGGAGGTCGTGACCGCCGTGCGCCCGTCCGGGCTCACCGCGACGCCCTCCGGCTCGATGCCGACGTCGATCTGCGCCAGCACCTTGCGGGTCTGCGCGTCCACCACCGTGGTGGTGGCGTTCTCCTCGTTGGCGATGAACAGCGTGCGCCCGTCCGGCGCCAGGGCGAACTGCTCCGGGTCTTCGCCCGAGGGCAGGTCGTGCCGGACCTGCCCGGTCTCCGGGTCGATCACCTGCACGGCGTCGGAATCGCTGGCGCAGACGTAGAGCGACCGCCCGTCCCGCGAGAAGGTCAGCCCGCGGGGCCGACGGCCGACCGGGAAGGTGCGCAGCACCTCCAGGCCGTCGCCGTCGATCACCGAGACGGTGTTGTCGCGCTCGTTCGTGACGAAAATCTCCTCGGCCCGCGCGGGGCCCGCGAGGCAGAGGAGCAGCGCGAGGGCGGCGGGCCGGCTCATCCGGATGTCCCCGTGAAGGCGCGGCAGGCACTCTCGGGCTCGTCGAGGCCGAGGGTATCGAGTTCCGTGCGGTGGTGGAGGAAGCCCTCGATCGGTGCCGTCGCGGTGACGGCCCCGGGCCAGAGCAGGAAGACCGGCTGGCGCAGCTGCCCGTCCCAGGCGCGGAAGCTCAGCGGGCGGCCCTTGAAGCCGCCGATCTCGAAGCCGGGCGCCGTCAGGGCGGCGCGGACCGTCGCGGGGTCGGTGCTGCGCGCCTTCACGGCCGCCTCGCCGACGGCGTGCACCGCCATCCAGCCGGCCCAGTCGACGGGCCGCATGGCCCGGCCGGCGAGCTTGCGGAACCGGCCCTGGAGCTGCACGGCGGCCCAGGCCTCGACGGGCCGCCCCCAGGCCGCCGGCACGAGGCCCTGCGTGCCGACGAGGGGCCGGGGCGAGGCGGTGTTGTAGTTGAGGCTCGCGCCGAACGCGCCGGCCTCGTCGGCCACCGCGACCACGTCGTGCTCGGGCCCGCGGGTCGGCAGGGCGAACTCGCGCAGGGCCGTGTCGCGGACGTCGCCGCCCTGCGGGTCGTAGCGCGTCTCGGAAACGATCCGCGCGCCGAACTTCCGCGCGCTGCGCCGCAGCGCCTCGGCGAAGAGCGCGTCCCCCGGTTCAGGACCGGTGACCAGCAGGATCCGGGACCAGCGCTTGAACGCCAGGAACTGCGCCAGCGCGTCGGCCAGCATGGCGCGGGACGGCAGGACGTGGAGCAGGTTCCTCCGGCAATCGGCGTCGCGCAGGCGCGTGTCCGGGGCGCCGATGTTGAGGAGCACACTGCCCTTCGCCTCCGGCAGGTCGGCGAGGGCGAGGACGTCGGCGGCCGGCGCGTTGAGCACCACGAAGCCGCGGTCGGGGAGATTCCGGAAGGCCTCGCGGATGTCGTCGCCCGGCGCGACGACCGTGGTGCCGAGGTCGAAGCCGAGGCCGAGGAAGCGGCCGGTGGCGTTGGAATCCCGCAGGCCGAGTTCCGCGCCCTTCGCCCCCTCGTCGTCGGGGACGGGATCCTCGTTGTTCAGCGGCACTGGTCGCTCGACCCGCCGCTCCAGGTAGCGGATCGTCAGGGGCGGGCCCGCCGGCGCGGGGGCGGCCCGCACCTGCGCGACCGGTGCCAGGGCCGCCAGCGCCGCCAGGACGACGGCGCGCCGCAGACCGGCCCATGGCCCGCCGCGCATCCCGGGCCGCCGCGCACCGGAGGACACCATCCCCGCCCGTCTCCTCCAGCCCCGCGCGTCTCGTCGTTGACCGGGAGTCTAGGAGCCCAGTTGTGCCCTCGGATATTGGACCAAGGTGCACAGACTCATTTTGATGCAGTGCAGCACAAGTCGTAATCGGCGATCATCTGGCTGATCCGTACCAAAGCATAATGGGTCTGCCGCCCGGTACTTGCTAACCGTCGTGCAACGAGGACGGGAGGGGCGGATGCGCACGATGAAGACGGCGGCGGGCGGCGTGCTCGCGGCGCTGGGCCTGGCCCTGGCCGCCGGCAGCGCCCTCGGGCACGGCGACGTGCAGCCCCAGCCGGTCAACACCGACGGCCTGAAGCCGCTGGGCGCCGAGTGGCTCGCCGAGAACCCCTACAAGGGCGACAAGCACGCCATCGCGATCGGCGCATCGGGCTTCAACCAGAACTGCGCCCGCTGCCACGGCCTGGAGATGATCTCCGGCGGCCTCGCCCCGGACCTGCGCTACCTGCCGCAGGGCAAGGAGGGCGACGAGTACTTCGTCGAGCGCATGAAGCACGGCGCCGTCATCAACGGCGTGACCAAGATGCCGGCCTTCGACGGGGTGATCTCGCAGGAGGGCCTGTGGGCGATCCGGAGCTACATCGAGTCGAAGCATGAGGAGTAGCGCTCGGCTCCTTCTCGCCTGCGGCCTGCTGATGGCCCTCCGGTTCCAGCCGGAGGCGGCCGCGCGGCCGCTCGACCAGGTCACGGCCGACGGGACGCTGCGGGTGGCGGTCTACGGCGACAACGCGCCGTTCTCCGAGGAGGAGAGGGGCAGGCCTCGCGGAATCGACGTCGATCTCGCCCGCGCGATCGCCGAGCAGCTGAAGGTGAAGCTCGACCTGCGCGTGGTCGATGCCGGCGAGAACGTCGACGGCGACCTGCGCCTGACCCTGTGGCGCGGCGACCTCGCCGGCACGCCGCTCGCCGACCTGATGCTGCACGTGCCCACCGACCGGCAGCTCGCCCTGCGCAACGAGCAGGTGTTCTTCACGGCGCCGTACTTCGAGCAGGAGATCGCCTTCGCGTACCGCAAGGGCGCGCTGGACGGCTTCGACAGCCTCGACGACATCGGCGACCGGAGCGTCGCGCTGGAGGGCACGGGCGCCGCCGACCTGATGCTGCTGACCGCCCAGGGCGGCCGCTTCCGCCCGAACCTGAAGCACTACAGGAGCTTCGAGGAGGCCGCGAAGGCCTACCTCGCCGGCGAGGCTCCGATCCTGGCCGGAACCCGCGCGGCGATCGAGGCGGCGCTGTCGGCCGCGAAGGCCCCGAAGGACGAGAACCCGATCGCCACGATCCCCTCGACGGGGCTGGTGAAGACCCGCTGGGAAATCGGCGGCGCGGTCAGGACCGATTCCCGCGACCTCGCCTACGCGGTCGGGGACGCGGTCGCGGCGCTGAACGCGGATGGCCGGCTCCGGGCGATCTGCGAGACCTACGGCGTCACCTACACGCCACCGAAGGGGTACTGAGCGCGTTCGTCATCGCGAGCGGAGTGAAGCGATCCAGACAGCGCGCCATCTTGGGATGCTGCGCCGTCCTGGGTCGCTTCGCTGCGCTCGCGATGACGGCAAGAGCGAACATCAGAAATTCCGAACGAGATCTCGCTCGGAATCGCGCCAATCTGAGCGCCAATCTCGACGAATACATTGCATTCGCCGGCCCCCAGAGTGGACTCATTGGACCAATGGCCAATAAGACTTCTCTGAGAACGTCGATAGCTTCGTCCTCCAAGGGGGGCGCCCCGCGACTCGTGCGGCCCGCGTCGAAACCCGGATGCCCCGGCCACACGGACCGGGGCCGACCACGGAGGACACGTCATGAGAATGCGGACCCGGTTCCTCGCCGCGGTGGGCGTCGCCGCCCTCGTGGCGGGCGGCGCCCTGCCGGCCATGGCCCAGGGGGTCACCGAACAGGACATCATCAACGACGCCAAGACGCCGGGCGACGTCGTCACCTACGGCCTCGGCCCGCAAGCCCAGCGCTTCAGCCCGCTGAAGACCCTCAACCGCGACAACATCAAGGGCCTCGTCCCGGCGTGGTCGTTCTCGTTCGGCGGCGAGAAGCAGCGCGGCCAGGAGAGCCAAGCGCTGGTCAAGGACGGCATCATCTACGTGACGGGCTCGTACTCGCGCATGTACGCGATCGATTCCCGCAGCGGCGAGAAGAAGTGGGAGTACGACGCCCGCCTGCCGGAGGGCATCCTGCCCTGCTGCGACGTGGTGAACCGCGGCGCCGCCCTCTACAAGGACAACGTCTACTTCGGCACGCTCGACGCCAAGCTCGTCGCCCTGAACACCAAGACCGGCAAGGTGGTCTGGCGCAAGGACATCGACGACTTCAAGGCCGGCTACAGCTACACGGCCGCCCCGATCATCGTGAAGGGCAAGATCATCACCGGCGTGTCGGGCGGCGAGTTCGGGGTGATCGGGCGGATTGAGGCCCGCGACGCCGAGACCGGCGAGGTCGTGTGGAAGCGGCCCGTCATCGAGGGCCACATGGGCGAGCTCAACGGCAAGCCCTCGACCATGACCGGCAAGGTCAACGAGAGCTGGCCCGGCGACATGTGGAAGTTCGGCGGTGGCGCCACCTGGCTCGGCGGCACCTACGACCCCGAGACCAACCTGATCTACTTCGGTACCGGCAACCCCGGCCCGTGGAACTCCTGGCTGCGGCCCGGCGACAACAAGTGGACGTCCTCGCGCCTCGCCCTCAACCCCGACAACGGCGAGATCGTCTGGGGCTTCCAGACAACCCCGCACGACGGCTGGGACTTCGACGGCGTCAACGAGTTCGTGCCGTTCGACCTCAACAAGGGCGGCAAGACCATCAAGGCCGGCGCCACCGCCGACCGCAACGGCTTCTTCTACGTCCTCGACCGGACCAACGGGAAGTTCATCTCGGCGACGCCGTTCGTCGAGAAGATCAACTGGGCCAAGGGCATCGATGAGAACGGCCGCCCGATCTACAACGAGGAGAACCGGCCCGGCGACCCGAGCAAGGCGACCGGCGACGACAAGAAGGGCAAGTCGGTCTTCGCGGTGCCGAGCTTCCTCGGCGGCAAGAACTGGATGCCGATCGGCTACAGCCCCGACACCAAGCTGTTCTACGTGCCCTCCAACGAGTGGGGCATGGATATCTGGAACGAGCCGGTGAACTACAAGAAGGGCGCCGCCTATCTCGGCGCCGGCTTCACGATCAAGCCGGTCTTCGACGACCACATCGGCTCGCTCAAGGCGATCGACCCGGCCTCCGGCAAGGTCGTGTGGGAGTACAAGAACAAGGCCCCGCTCTGGGCCGGCGTGCTCACCACCGCGGGCAACCTCGTCTTCACGGGCACCCCGGAGGGCTTCCTGAAGGCCTTCGACGCCAAGACCGGCGAGGAGGTGTGGAAGTTCCAGGTCGGGACCGGCGTGGTCTCCTCGCCGATCACCTGGGAGCAGGACGGCGAGCAGTGGGTCGGCGTCGCGGCCGGCTGGGGCGGCGCGGTGCCGCTCTGGGGCGGCGAGGTCGCCAAGTCCACGGCCGGGATCAACCAGGGCGGCAGCTTCTGGGCGTTCAAGCTGCCGAAGACGGTGGCGTCGCGCTGAAGACCCTCAACCGACAGCGTGCCGGCCCCCCGCGGGCCGGCACGCTCAGGTCCCGGGGCAGGGCGGTCGTCTCAACACGCGCTTGCGCCCCGGGGCCGCATCGATCACCTTCGGACCTCCCGCCCGCGTGTTCGGCGGATCCTGTGAGGATCTCGAGCGAAGGACCGAGGTCTCCGTGCAACTCCTGATCGTCGACGACCATCCCCTATTCCGCGACGCCCTGGCGGCCACGATCCGGCTCGCGCACCCGGACGCGGTCCTGCATGAGGCCGACGGGATCGAGGCGGCCTGCGCGGTGCTGGCCGCGAACCGCGGCATCGACCTGACGCTCCTCGACCTCTCCATGCGCGGCGTGACCGGCTTCGACGGGCTGATCACCATCCGGGCGAGCTTCCCGCGCATCCCGATCCTCATCGTCTCCGGCCACGAAGATCCGCGCATCGTCCGCGAGGCCCTGCAGCACGGGGCTGCGGGCTTCGTCCCGAAGGCCATGGACAAGGCCACGCTCACCCGGGCGATCACCGAGGTCATGAGCGGGGCGCTGTTCCTGCCGCCGGGGCTCGCCGAGGCCAGCGCGCCGCCGGCCCGGAACAAGAAGGCGCCGCTGCCCGAGCGCCTCGCCCGGCTGACGCCGCAGCAATTGCGGGTGCTGATGATGATCCGTCAGGGCAAGCTCAACAAGCAGATCGCCCACGAACTCCAGGTCGGCGACTCGACCGTGAAGGCGCATGTCTCGGAGATCCTGCGCAAGCTCGAGGTGATCAGCCGGACGCAGATCGTGATCGATACGGCGTCGCTCGACTTCGACCAGATCCACAACGCGCATCCGGCCTGACGGGCGGGGTCGCTTCGCCGCGCTCGCGATGACGAGGCGGGCCGCACCGACTGAACCGCTCAGCCGGAAACGGGGGCAGACGGGCGCTTCGCGCCATCGCGTGCTGGTTTCCGGATCGCGTTCCGCTGGCGCTGCACGCGCCACGGGAAAGGCGGCGCCCATTCGTCAACCGCAACCCTGCTCTCTCCCGGAGGCCGCCTCCACCAAATCGATATGATGCTATCTATCAGTATGCGAGCTGATTGAACCGGACTCTGCACCGGATCCTCGCGGCGATGGAACAGGTCGTGACCGGCATCGACGATCCGAGGACGCGCGAGCGGCTGCAGCAGGCCTTCACCCACGCCCTCCTGACGACCGGCCGCCACTGGCGCCGCGCGGCCAACATGGTCGCGGAGGCGCACGGGCTGTCCGACGCCACCGCGCACCCGCTGATCATCATCGGCCGGATGGCGGAGGAGCCCCGGCAGAACGTCCTGGCGGAGGCCGTCGGCATCGAGGGACCCTCGCTGGTCCGCCTCATCGACCAGCTCGCCATGGCCGGGTTCGTGGTCCGCCGCGAGGACCCGTCCGACCGCCGGGCCAAGGTCCTGGGCCTGACCCCGCGCGGCCGCCAAGTCTTCGAGCAGATCGAGGCCGAGCTCTCCACCCTGCGCGCCCGCGTCTTCGCGGAGATCGACGGCGCGGATCTCGAGGCGAGCCTCCGGGTCTTCGCGGCCCTCCAGCGCTACGGGCGGGAGGCCGCCGCGGCCGCGCGCGAGCCGGAGCCGGTGTCGTGACCCTGCCCGGATGGCGCGCTTGGGCCTTCGCGCTGAAGACCTACGCGGCGGCGATGCTCGCCCTGTTCCTCGCGCTCTGGATCGACCTGCCGCGGCCCTACTGGGCGCTCGGCACGGTCTACATCACCAGTCAGGTCCTCTCCGGCGCGACGCGCTCGAAGGCCCTCTACCGGGTCGGCGGCACCGTTCTCGGGGCCGCGATCAGCGTCGTGCTGGTCCCCAACCTCGTGAACGAGCCGATCCTGCTGAGCCTCGCGGTGGCGCTCTGGGTCGCGCTCTGCCTCTACGTCTCGCTCCTCGACCGCACCCCCGCGAGCTACCTGCCGATGCTCGCCGGCTACACCGCGGCGCTGATCGGCTTCCCAGCCGTGGACGATCCCGGGGCGATCTTCGACACCGCGGTGGCGCGGGCCGAGGAGATCTCGCTCGGGATCCTGTGCGCCAGCCTCGTCGCCACGCTGGTGCTGCCGCAATCGGCGGCGCCGATGATCGTCGCGCGGCTGGACCACTGGTCGGCCGAGGCCCGGGCCTGGATCCGGAGCGCCCTCGCGGCCGCCCGCGCGCCGGCGGCCGCCGGGCCGAGCCAGGGGCGACGCCTGCGCCTCGCCTCGGACGCGATCGGCCTCGACGCCCTCGGCCTCGCCCTGCGCAACGAGGCGACGGGCGCGGAGCGGGCCGCGGAGGCCTTCGCGCCGCTCCGGCAGCACATGCTGATGGTCCTGCCGATCGTCGCCGCCGTGGCGGACCGCGTCGCCGCCCTCGAGCAGGCCGGGGCGCTGCCGGCGCCGGTGCGAACCGTCCTGTCGGACCTCGCCGTCTGGCTCGCCGATGGCGCCGAGGATGGGACCTTGGACCCGGATCGCGCCGCGCAGCTGCGCGAACGGATCGACGGCTTCGAGCCGGCCCTCGGCCGGGCTCCGGACTTTACGACGCTCCTGCTCGCGAGCCTCGCGGCGCGCCTGCGCGACGTCATCGACCTGCGCCAGGATCTGCGGGCGCTCCGCGGCCACATCGCCGCCGGGACCGCGCCCCGAGCGCCGCTCGCCTTCGCCTACACGGCCCGGGTCCGGTCGATCCGCCACCGGGACCACGGGCTGGCGGCGTTCTCCGCCTTCGGGGTGTTCGTGGGCCTGCTGGTCTGCTGCGCGATCTGGATCGCCACCGGCTGGCCCGACGGGTCCGCGGCGCCGATGATGGGCGCGGTCGCCTGCTGCCTGTTCGCCGCGCAGGACGATCCCGCGCCGCAGATCCTGAGCTTCACCAACTCGGCGATCGTCGGCGCCCTCGGCGCGGGCCTCTACCTGTTCGCCGTGCTGCCGCTCGCCACCTCCATCGAGATGCTGGCCCTGGCGCTCGCGCCGGCCCTGATCCTGTGCGGCCTGATGATGACGCAGCCGCGCACCGCCCCGATGGGCATGGGCGCTGCGCTGAACGGCGCGACCCTGCTGGCGCTCCAGAACGGCTACAGCGGCGACTTCGCGCCCTTCGCCAACGGGGTGATCGCCTCGGTGGTCGGCATGTGGGTCGGCGCGGTGGTGACACGGCTGATCCGCTCGGTCGGCGCCGGCTGGAGCGCCCGGCGGCTCGTGCGGATCAACCGGCAGAGCCTCGCGGCCGCCGCGGCCGGGCGCGGCACCGGCCACGGGCTCGAACTCGCGGCCCTGATGCTCGACCGCGTCGGCCTGATCGCGCCGCGGCTGGCGAGCCTGCCCGCGGACACGTCCGCCGCCGTGGGCGACCTGCTGGCCGATGTCCGGGTTGGCATCAACCTCGTGGAGGTCCGCCGGGTGCGCCGGCGGCTTGCCGGCACGGCGCGCGTGTCGGTCGACCGCGCCCTGGCCCTGGCGGCGCGCCGGCTGCGCAGGCCGGGCGGGGAGCCGGACGTCGATCTCCTGGCGGCCCTGGACGACGGGCTCGACACCGTCGCGGGCGCGGCCCCGTCGCCGGAGCGGCGCGCCGCCCTGATCGGCCTCACCGGCCTGCGCCGCGGGCTCTTCCCCGACGCGCCGGCCTACCGGGCGGCGCCCGCGCCGGACCACCGGGAGATGGCGGCATGATGGGTGAGATCGACCTCTACGGCGTGTTCGTGCCGGGCCTCGCGCTCTGGATGGCCGCCGCCTTCGCGCTCAGCCTGCCCCTGCGCCGCCTCCTCGCGGCGACCGGCTTCTACCGCCTCGTCTGGCACCGGCCGCTCTTCGACCTCGCCCTCTACGTCGTCCTGCTCGGCGGCGTCGTGACCCTCGCCCACCGGACCCTGCAATGACCGCCCTGTTCTCCGCCCTCGGCCGCCTCCTCGTCACCCTCGGCATGGTCGCCGCGGCGCTGATCGTCGGCCTCGGCCTGTGGGACTACTACATGGACGCGCCCTGGACCCGGGACGGGCGGGTGCGCGCCGACGTGGTGGCGGTGGCGCCCGACGTCTCCGGGCTCGTCACCGAGGTGCTGGTGGAGGACAACCAGCTCGTCCGGAAGGGCGACGTCCTGTTCCGGATCGATCCGGACCGGTTCCGCCTCGGGCTCCGACAGGCGGAGGCGATGGTGGAGGGCCGCAAGGCCACCGCCGAGCAGACCGCGGCCGACTACGCGCGCTACAGCAAGCTCTCCGACGCGGCGGTGTCGCAGCAGAAGGTCGAGGCCGCGAAGGCCGCCGATCTCTCGGCGGAGGCCGCCTACGAGCAGGCCCTGGCGGATCGCGACCTCGCCAAGCTCAATCTGGAGCGCTCGGCGGTGCGGGCCTCGGTCAACGGCCGGATCACCAACATGGAGCTGCGGCCGGGCGCCTACGTCACCACGGGCCGCGGGGTCATGGCGCTGATCGACCGCGACACCGTCCGGATCGAGGGCTACTTCGAGGAGACCAAGCTGCCGCGGATCCGCGTCGGCGCCCCCGTGACCGTCCAGCTCATGGGCGAGGACGGGGTGCTCAGCGGCCACGTCGCCAGCATCGCCGGCGGCATCGGCGAGACCGGCCGCAGCGACGCCACCAACCTGCTCGCGAACGTGAACCCGACCTTCTCGTGGGTGCGGCTCGCCCAGCGGATCCCGGTGCGGATCACCCTCGACGGCGGCACGGCGGATCCGCGGCTGGTCAGCGGCCGGACCGCGACGGTCTCGATCGCCCCGGCGGCCGGCGGGGAGGCCCTGCGCTGGCCCTGGACGGCGTGGCGCGAGGCGCTAGCCCGCTGAAGGCGCGACACCGAACCATCCCGGCGCACCGGGGTTGGCCTGACACTGCAGCCGAACGTCCTGTCAGGAGGCCCCATGTCGAAGACGCTCCTCGCCCTCACCGCGTCCGTCGTCCTCGCCACGTCCGGAGCGGCGCTGGCCCAGGCGCCGCAGACCGGCGGCGCCAACCAGGGCAACGTCAACAAGTCCGGCGCGGTGGGCGGGACCGGGACGGGGGCCGGCTCCGCGGACAGCACCGGCTCCACCGGCGCCGGCATGGCGCCCGGCACCAGCGGTGGCCCGCGCGTCAGCACCCCGGGTGCCCCCGCCGGCAGCAGCTCCGGCAACGGGACGACGGGCAGCGGCGCGGCGCCGAGCGGGAAGTAGCCCCCGCCGGTTCTCCCTCCCGCCTCCTCGGGGGGAGGGAGAACCCGTCGGGTCCCGATCCGGACCGGCTTCTGCCCCGGCCCTACGCGCTGAGGCCGCCCACGCACAGGTACTTGGTGTTCAGGTAATCCTCGATGCCCTGGTACGAGCCCTCGCGGCCGAGGCCGGATTCCTTCACGCCGCCGAAGGGCGCCACCTCGGTGGTGATGATCCCCTCGTTGATCCCGACCATGCCGTATTCCAGCGCCTCGGCGACCCGGAAGGTCCGGCCGAGGTCGCGGGTGTAGAAGTAGCAGGCGAGCCCGTACTCCGTGTCGTTGGCCATGCGGATCGCCTCCGCCTCGTCGCGGAAGCGGAACAGCGGTGCCAGCGGCCCGAAGGTCTCCTCCCGGGCCACCGCCATGGCGGAGGTGGCGCCGGTGATCACCGTCGGCTCGAAGAACTGGCCGCCCAGCGCGTGGCGGTGGCCGCCCGCCACCACCCGGCCGCCCTTCTCGACGGCGTCGCGGATATGCGCCTCGGTCTTCTCCACGGCGGCCATGTCGATCAGCGGCCCCTGGGCGACGCCGTCCTCGACGCCGTTGCCGACCTTCAGGCGGTTGGCGGCTTCCGCCATCTTCTCCGCGAAGGCGTCGTAGATCCCGTCCTGCACCAGGAAGCGGTTGGTGCAGATGCAGGTCTGGCCGGAATTGCGGTACTTGGCGAGCATCGCGCCGGCCACCGCCCGGTCGAGATCGGCGTCGTCGAACACGATGAACGGCGCGTTGCCGCCGAGCTCCATCGAGACCTTCTTCACAGTGCCTGCCGCCTGCTCCAGCAGCACCTTGCCGACCTCGGTGGAGCCGGTGAAGGTGATCTTCTTGACGAGCGGGTTGCCGGTCATCTCGGCGCCGATGGCGCGGGCCGAGCCGGTGAGGATCGAGACCGTGCCGGCCGGGAAGCCGGCGCGCTCGCACAGCACGCCCCAGGCGAGGCCCGAGAGCGGGGTCTGCGAGGCAGGCTTGATCACGATCGGGCAGCCGGCGGCGAGCGCCGGGGCGATCTTGCGGGCGATCATCGAGGACGGGAAGTTCCACGGCGTGATCGCCGCCACCACGCCGACCGGCTCCTTGGTGACGAGGATCTTGCGGTCGCCCCAGGGGGAGGGGACCACGTCGCCGTAGACGCGGCGCGCCTCTTCCGCGAACCACAGCACGTAGGCCGCCGACATGGCGACCTCGCCGCGGGACTCCGTCAGCGACTTGCCCTGCTCGGCGGTGAGGATCTGCGCGAGATCCTCCTGATGCTCCGTCACCAGCGCCGCGAGCTTGCGCAGAAGAACGGCACGCTCGTTGGCGGTCTTGGCGCGCCAGGCCGGGTAGGCCTCATGCGCCGCCTTGATCGCAGCCCGCGTCTCCTCGGCGCCGGCATTCGGCACCTTGGCGATCAGCGCGCCGGTCGCCGGGTTGGTGACGTCGATGCTGCCGGAACCGGCCTTCGACCATGCGCCGCCGATCAGGCAGGCATCGACCAGCAGGGCCCGGTCCTTCAGGGCGGGGGTCTCGAACTCAGGCATCCAACGGTTCCTTCGGCGGCCGCGGCATGTCGGGCTGGGACATGCCGGGCCGCGGCTTGAGAGGCACGCTCTGGGCCGTATTCCTCGCCTGCGCCTCGGCTTTTGTCTCGAAGACATGGGGAGCCAGGTCGCGGCTCGCCAACGAGGCGCCGAGTTTCAATCGCAAGAACGCGCTCGTGGTATACCGGGACGCGGTCTCGTAATAGCGGTTTTCGAGATAGGCGATCGCCGAGAAGTAGGCGTCGCTCACCGTCGGGTCGATCTCGAACCCGTCGTAGTTGGCGATCAGGTGGACCTTGCGACCGATCTCCTGGCAGGCGCGCTCGTACTCGCGGCGCACCAGCTCGACGTCGTCGATGGTGCGCACCTGGAACCCTTCGAGGTTCGAGAACAGGATGTTGCGCTCCGGGTCGTAGCTGATCCGCTCCGCGAGAGAGAGGCCTAGAAGCCAGGGCTCCAGGGCCATCACGGCCTCGCGGAACAGGCGCGGATCCATCGGCTTCGGGTCCTGCACGATCGGGGTGAAGCCCATCTGCCCGAGAATGTCGCGCGCGATGTCGATTCCCGGCGCGACCTCGACCAGCTCCATGCCGGCCCGCGTCCGCCGGAACACGCAGCGCTCGGTCACGTAGAGCACCGGCTGGCCGCGCTCGGCCGCGTAGGCCCCCGAGAAGGTCACCTGCTCCACCGCGGCGATGAACTTCCGCGAGCGGCCCTCGCTGAGGATCCGGATGCCGCCGTCCTCGACCGCGACCTTCAGACCGTCGGCCGTGAAGGTCCCGGCGAAGACGAGGCTCTTGGCGTTCTGCGAGATGTTGATGAACCCGCCCGCGCCCGCGAGCCGCGTGCCGAAGCGGCTGACGTTGACGTTGCCCTCGGCGTCGCACTGAGCGAGGCCCAGGCAGGCGAGATCGAGGCCGCCGCCGTCGTAGAAGTCGAACTGCTGGTTCTGGTGCAGCACCGCGGCCGGGTTCAGGGCGGCACCGAAATCCAGCCCGCCCTGCGGCAGGCCGCCGATCACGCCCGGCTCGGCGGTCAGCGTCAGGTACTTGAGCACCCGCTCCTCGGCGGCGACCGCCGCGACGCCCTCGGGCATGCCGATGCCGAGATTGACCACGCCGCCCGGCGGCAGCTCGAAGGCGCAGCGCCGGGCGATGACCTTGCGGGTGTCGAGCGCCATCGGGGCGATCCGGTCGAGCGGCACCCGCTGGCGGCCCGTGAAGGCGTGGTTGTAGGGCGTGCCGTAGGTCTGGCGGTGGTTCTCGGGGCTGCTGAGCACCACGCAATCCACCAGCACGCCGGGCACCTGCACCTCGCGCGGGTTGAGCGAGCCGGCCTCGGCGAGCCGCTCCACCTGGGCGATGACGAAGCCGCCGGAATTCTTCGCCGCCATGGCGGCGGCGAGGTTGTCGAGGGTGAGCGCCTCGCGCTCCATGGTGATGTTGCCGGCGGGGTCGGCCGTCGTGCCGCGGATCAGCGCGACGTTGACCGGGAAGGCCTTGTAGTGGAGCCAGGATTCGCCGCCGAGCTCGACCACGCTGACGAGGTCTTCCGTCGTGACGGCGTTCAGCTTGCCGCCCTCCAGGCGCGGGTCGACGAAGGTGTTGAGCCCGACCTTGGTGATGTGGCCCGGCGTGTGGGCGGCGATCTCCCGGTAGAGATGGGAGACCACGCCGAGCGGCAGGTTGTAGGCCTCGATCGCGCCCGCCACCGCCATGGCGCCGAGCTTCGGCACGAGCGCCCAGTGGCCGCCGACGACGCGCCGGACGAGGCCCGGGATCGCGAGCTTGTTGAGGCCGCGCTCCTTGCCGTCGCCGGGGGCGGCCGCGAACATCAGGCCGATCCCGTGCGGGCCGTTGCCGGCCTCGAAGCGGCGGGCGAGCGCCAGGATCAGCTCGTCCGGCGTGCCGATCCCGACGAAGCCCGAGACCGCGACCATGTCGCCGTCCTGCAGGATGGCGGCGGCCTCGTCGGCGCTGACGATCTTGTTCTTCAGGCTGCCCATGCGGCACTCCCCCGAGCCTGCACGCTATCCCCGCTTGCCGAGCCAGTCGGCGATGCCGGAGCCCAGCAGCTTCTGTGCCTTGCCGCCGACGAACACGCCCACGTGGCCGCCGGGCAGGCCCATCTCGGTGTAGTCGGTGGTGCCGATCCTGTCCTTCAGCGCCTGCGAGGTGGCCGGCGGGATGATGTGATCGTCCTGCGCGAAGACGTTCAGCACCGGGCAGGTGATGGCCTTCAGGTCGACCCGCCGGCCGCCGAGCTCGAAGGCGCTCTCGACCAGCTTGTTGTCCTGGTAGAGGTCCTTCAACCACTGCTTGGCGGCCTCGCCGGGATGGTCCGGCCGGTCGGCGATCCACTTCTCCATGCGGAGGAAGTTCAGGAACTTCTTCTTGTCGTCGAGGGCGTCGAGCAGGTCGAGGTTGTACTTCGTCATGGTGCGCATCGGCGTCATCATCGAGAACACCGAGCCCATGAAGGCGCCGGGCAGCGAGCCCTGCGCGTCGATCAGGCGGTCGACATCCTCCGGCGTGAGCGAGCGCGTCCAGACATTGATGAAGCCGTGGCCGGCCCGGTTCTCCCGGGTGTCGGCGTGAAAGTCGATCGGCGTGATGGTCAGCACCATCGCGTTGACGGTCTCGGGGTAGAGCGCCGCGTAGCAGGTGGTGAAGACGCCGCCCTCGCAGATGCCGAGCAGGCTGACCTTCTCGCGCCCGGCCGCCTCCTGGATGAAGGCGACGCACTCGGCGAGGTAGCCGTCCACGTAGTCGTCGATGGTGACGTAGCGGTCGGCCCGGCCCGGATTGCCCCAGTCGACCACGTAGAGGTCGAGGCCGAGATTCAGCAGGTTGCGGACCAGCGAGCGGTCCTCCTGCAGGTCGGCCATCGTGTAGCGGCCGATCAGCCCGTAGACGATCAGCACCGGCGGCAGGCCCTTGCTCTCGGCGAGCGGCCGGTAGCGGTAGAGGCGGACCTTGTCCTGGCTCCAGACCAGATCCTTCGGCGTGGTGGCGATCTCGACGTCCGCGTCGCTCACCTCCGCGAACAGCTTGGCGCCGGCGCTGATGCGCTGGCCGAGCGTGCCGACCTCGGCCAGGATCTCCGCCGGGGTGAGGGCGAGCGGCGCGGCCGGTGTTCTGGGACTCTCCTGGTCAGCCATGGGCTTCCTCCGCGGCGCGGGCGCCCTCCGCCTTCGCCCGGGCCGCGCGGCGCTCGCGGCGGAGCGCCCGGACCTCGCGGCGAAGCTCGGTCAGGCTCTTGTGGACGTCGTCGAGCTCGGCCCGGGTCGGCTGGCCGTAGAACTCCGACAGGAAGGCCGCGACGTCCTGCTGGGCGAGGCGGAGATCGGTCGAGGCCCGGAGCACCGCGCGCTGCGAGGCCAGGAATTTGTCAGAGCGCTGGACCTCCAGCAGGACCGCGTTGGCGGTCTCGATCCAGCTCGTCATCATCGCGCGGGCCGAGGCGAAGCTCTCGCCGCGCTCGGCGCGGGCGTTGGCCTCCTGGGCGAAGGTCCCGGCGGCGCGGGTCCAGGCGTCGAGCATCACGGCCTGATGCTCGCTCTGCGCCCGCCGGAGCGTGGCCCAGGCGGTGAACAGCGCGGCGTAGCGCCGCTCGGTCTGCCACAGGTCGGCGAGCTGCGGCCCCTCCGCCATGCGGGTCAGCGCCGCGTCGAACTCGGCCGAGCCGCCGAGCCAGGCCTGCGGATCGAGGATCCGGGCCAGCACCGCGCCGGCGGTCGGGTCCGGCGCGCCGGGGCCGCCCTGGAGCGACCGCGTCAGCGTCTGCGAGAGGGCGGTGGCGGCGGTCCAGGCCTCCGCGAGCTTGGCCTGCGCGGCGGCCATGCCGGCGAGGTCGGCCGTCGGAAAGGTCGGCCAGCCGAAGCCGGGCGCGGCCTGCCCGGCGCCCGGGGTGAGGAAGCCCGCGCCGGCCCGGGTCCAGAACTCGCTCATCGCCCGGAACGCGTCGAACTGGTCCATGCTGGCGTTCCTCTTCACAGCCCCCGGGCTGAAGACTTCGAACCCGCCGTCTTCGCGAGCGAAGCGGAGCGATCCAGCAGCGCCATGCTCGGCGAGGGCGCGCCGCCCTGGGTCGCTGCGCTGCGCTCGCGATGACGGAGCCGGCGGCTGGTGTTCACGCCGCCGGCCGCGCCTCGCCCAGCGCCTCGGCGTAGATCGCGAAGGCGTCGTCGTAGGTGACCTCGCGCGGGTTGTTCACGAGGAGCCGCGTCTGCTTCATCGCGTCGGAGGCCATGCGCTCCAGGTCCTGCCGGGCGACGCCGACCTCGGCGAGCGAGGCCGGGACCTTGCAGTCGCGGCAGATCGCGTCGAGGCTCTCGACGAAGCGCTTGGCGGCCTCGGGCTGCGGCAGGTCCGCGGCCGCGGGGTCGAGGATCGGCGCGAGCTCCGCGTAGAGCCCTTCCGCGTGCGAGAGGTTGAAGCGCATCACCCCCATCAGCACGAGCGCGTTCGAGAGCCCGTGCGGCACGTGGAAGATCGCGCCGACCGGGTAGGCCAGGGCGTGCACCGCCGCCACCGGCGCGTTGGCGAAGGCCATGCCGGCCAGCATCGAGCCGAGCAGCATGCCGGAGCGCGCCTCGAGATTCGTCCCGTCCGTGCAGGCGGTGCGGATGTTGGCCGAGAGCAGCGCCAGCGCCTGCTTGGCGAGCTGGTCGGAGATCGGGTTCTTCTTGTTCTTGCTGGTGAAGGCCTCGATGGCGTGGACCATGGCGTCGATGCCGGTGGCGGCCGTCACGTGGGACGGGAGCCCCAGCGTCAGCTCCGGGTCGAGCACCGCCCAGTCGGGCAGGAGCTTCGGGGCGACTACGCCCTTCTTCTCGGTGGTCGGCGTCGTGACGATCGAGATCGGCGTCACCTCCGAGCCGGTGCCGGCGGTGGTCGGCACCAGGATCAGCGGCAGGCGGTCGCCCTTGGCGAGGCCGACGCCGTAGATCGCGTCGAGCGGCTCGTCGGACTTGGCGAGGTAGGCCACGAGCTTGGCGGTATCGAGCGCCGAGCCGCCGCCGATCGACAGGACGAGGTCGGTCCCGAGCTCGCGAGCGCGCTTGGCCGCCGCCTCGATCACCGTCGAGGGCGGGTCGGCGACCACGTCCTCGTAGACGTCGAGGGTGACGCCCGCGGCGGCCAGAGCCGCCTCGGCGGATCTGGTGAGGCCGGCGCTGCGCACGCCCTTGTCGGTGACCAGCAGGACGCGCTTGGCGCCGAAGCTGCCGACAATCTCCGGCAGCTTCTTCGCGGCGCCGGCCTCGAACAGCACGTTCGGCGTGGTCTGGAAGGTGAACGGGTTCATCGCGCTGCCCTGTTGTCGTGCCGATTCGTCTGCGGGGCCGAGATCACTCGGCCGGCTCGAAATCCTTCACCTTGGCGCGCAGCTCGTCGACCAGCACGCGGGTGTTCTCCGAGTAGTCGATCGGCACCGCCACGAGGTGCACCCCGCCCGCCGCGAAGGCGCGGTCCAGGGTAGGCACGAGGTCGTTGACCGACTCGACCCGGTGGCCGGTCGCCCCGTACGACTTGGCGTAGAGCACGAAGTCCGGGTTGCTGAAGGTCATGCCGTAATCGGCGAACTTGTCGACCGCCTGCTTCCAGCGGATCATCCCGTAGGCCGAGTCGTCGAGCACCAGCACCACGAGGTTGAGCTTCAGCCGGACGGCGGTCTCCATCTCCTGGCTGTTCATCATGAAGCCGCCGTCGCCGCACACGGCCATGACGCGCCGCTTCGGGTAGAGCATCGCCGCCATCATGGCCGAGGGCAGGCCGGCGCCCATCGTGGCCAGCGCGTTGTCGAGGAGCAGCGTGTTGGCGACGTAGGTGCGGTAGTTCCGGGCGAACCAGATCTTGTACATGCCGTTGTCGAGGCAGACGATCCCGTCC
Organism: Methylobacterium sp. C33D; assembly: GCF_053345825.1. NCBI lineage: Bacteria > Pseudomonadati > Pseudomonadota > Alphaproteobacteria > Hyphomicrobiales > Methylobacteriaceae > Methylobacterium > Methylobacterium sp. C33D. Next base: position 11,504 of record NZ_JBKFAV010000018.1, on the reverse strand, counting down.
TCCGGGATCACCCGGCGCACGTCGCGCACGAGGCGCTGCGGCGTCACCGGGAAGCGGTCCTCGCCGGCCCGGTCGCCGATATGGCTGAGGATGTGCTCGCGCAGGTGCAGCAGCGCGCCGGCGTTCGGGAGCTTGCCGTCGAGCTTGTCGGCCAGGAGCTTGAGCGTCGGGCCGAGATCGCCGACCACCTCGGCGTCGGGGTAGTAGACCTGCTCGACGTTGGCCGGCATGTAGCTGATGTGCAGCACCTTCTGGTCGGCCTGACCCATGAAGAAGGGCGGCTTCTCGATCGTGTCGTGGCCGATGGCGATGATCAGGTCGGCCTTGTCGATCGCCTCGTGGACGTAGTCGCGCTCCGAGAGCGCCGCGGTCCCCATGTAGAGGTCGGTCCCGCCCGCCACCGTGCCCTTGCCCATCTGGGTGGTGAAGAACGGGATGCCGGTGCGCTGCACGAAGCCGCCGAGCTCGCCCGTGGCGCGGGGCCGGCTCGCGGCGGCGCCCAGCATGACCAGCGGGCGCTTGGCCCCCAGGATCATGGCGGCGGCGCGGTCGATCGCGGCCGGGTGGGCGACCGGGATGTCGATCGGGTGCGAGGGCACGAGGTCGGCCTCGGCTTCCTCGGCGGCGATGTCCTCCGGCAGTTCCAGCAGCACCGGGCCGGGCCGCTCCTCTGTGGCGACCCGGAAAGCGTCGCGCACGATGGTGGGGATCGAGGAGGCCGAGACGATCTGCCGGGCCATCTTGGTGATCGGCTTCATGGAGCTGATCACGTCGACGATCTGGAACTTCGCCTGCCGGGAGGACAGGATGCCCTTCTGGCCGGTGATGATGATCATCGGCATCGCGCCGAGATGCGCGTAGGCCGCGCCGGTGGAGAAGTTCAGGGCGCCCGGGCCCAGCGTCGAGAGGCAGACGCCCGGCCGGCCGGTGAGGCGGCCGTGGGTTGCGGCCATGAAGCTCGCCGCCTGCTCGTGGCGGGTCAGGACCAGCTCGATCTTGGAGTTCCGCAGGGATTCAACGACGTCGAGATTCTCCTCCCCGGGAATTCCGAAGATGCGGTCGACACCCTCGTTCTCGAGAGCGGCGACGAGGAGATCTGAACCCTTGGGCATGCGACGTCTCGCTGAAGCAACGGTGTCCCCCGGCCGTCCAGGTCGCTCCCGGCACTTTGATCGCGAGGCCGTGAACGACACGAGACGGAGGAACACCCCCCGAATATTCGGTTCGTTAGAGGGCCCCCCTGTAGAGTGGTCAAGGGCCGGCCGGGCCCGCGACGTCACAGAGCCGGCCGGATGCTAACGTGCGGACGGGACCACCCCGCCTTCCGCGATGGGACAGCGATGGATCGCATCGAGACCGACAAGACGGCGCCGCCCGAGGACCGGGCGGCCGACGCCCCCGGCGTGGACTCGGTGCTGGCGCCGGTCGCGGAGTTCCCGCGGATCGACCTCCGCGCGGGCGTCGAGGCCTGGGACAAGCGCCGCAAGGCCGGCAAGCGGCTGCGCGCCGAGGTGCCCCACGCGGCCCAGGCGACGCTGGCCCACGATCCCGACCGGCCCGACCCGGTCGCCCTGATCGAGGCCGCCCACGAAGGCCGCCAGCCGCACCTGATCCCGCTCCGGGTCGCCCGGATGGCGAGCTCGCCCTTCGCGTTCCTGCGCGGCGCCGCGCACGTCATGGCCTGGGACCTGTCGCGCGGGCCGCGCAGCGGCGTCGACGTCGTGATGAACGGCGACGCGCACACCGACAATTTCGGCCTGTTCGGCACGCCGCAGCGGGACATCGTCCTCGACCTCAACGATTTCGACGAGGTCACGATCGGCCCGTGGGAATGGGACCTCAAGCGCCTCGCGGCCGGGCTGGCGGTCGCCACCGACGACGCAGGCGTGCCGGCCGCCGAGCGGCGCGCGGCCGTCATGGAGGCGGTCTCCGGCTACCAGCACACGATGCGCCGCCTCGCGCCGCAGGGCTCCCTCGACGTCTGGTACCAGACCACGCGCGCCGACGGCCCGCACATCGCCGGGCTGCACATGGACGCGGAGGCCCGGGCCGTGGTGCGGCGGGCGGTCGACAAGGCCCGGCGGCGGAATAACCGCAGCCTCCTCGACCAGGTGGCCGAGCGGCGCACCGACGGGACCTGGCAGTTGCAGACCGATCCGCCGATCCTGACGCCCGTGGACGCGGCGACCCGCGAGGGCGTCGTCACCGGCCTGGAGCACTACGCCGAGACCCTGCCGCGGGAGCGGCGCTTCATGCTCGACCGCTACCACGTGGTCGACGTCGCCCACCGGGTCGTCGGCGTCGGCAGCGTCGGGACCCGCGCCTACCTCGCGCTGCTGTTCGGCAATTCCGACGCCGACGCGCTCTTCCTCCAGGTCAAGGAGGCGGTCCGCCCGGCGCACGCGCCGTACCTGCCGAGCGTGCCGGCGCCGTTCTCCGGGCACGAGGGCGAGCGGGTGATCTACGGCCAGCGCCTGCTCCAGGCGGTGGGCGACCCGCTGCTCGGCTGGACCAGCATCGCGGGCCGTCCGTTCTACGTCCGCCAGATGAAGAACCTGAAGGGCGCGATCCCGCTGGCGCGGATGACCGGAGCGCCGCTCCTGACCTTCTCGTACGCCTACGGGACGCTGCTGGCGCGTGCCCACGCGCGGACCGGCGACGCGGCGGCGATCGCCGGCTACTGCGGCAGCGGCAAGCACCACGACCTGAGCGTGGCGATCGCCGACTGGGCCGCGGCCTACGCGGAGCGCAATGCGGCCGACTTCGCCCTGTTCCGCGCGGCGATCGCGCGCGGCCGCCTGGAGGCCGCGGACGATCCCTGCCTCTGAGCCCCGGGCTCAGATGATGCCCGGCGCCGGCGGCTCGTGGGCCAGCCGGACCAGGAGGTCCCGCAGCCAGCGGTGGGCCGGGTCGTGGTCGTAGGAGGCGTGCCACAGCATCGACACGGGCACGTCGTCGAGGGGCACCGGCACCGGGCTGACGCTGAGCGCCAGGGCGCTGGCGAAGGAGGTGGCGAGCCGGGCGTGCATCGTCGCGATCACCGGCGCCGCCCGGACCATGAACGGGACCACGAGGAAGCGCGGGGTCGTCACCGCCAGGATGCGCGAGCGCCCGATCAGCGCGAGGGCGTCGTCGACGACCCCGTGGGCGGTCTCGCGCAGGGACGTCAGCACGTGTGGGAAGCGCAGGTAATCGTCGAGCCCGATCGGCGGCTCCAGGCCGATCAGCGCGGCGTTGAACAGCACCACGTAGCTGTCCCGGTAGAGGAGGCGCTGCTTGTGGTGGAGCTGTCCCTCCGAGAACAGGCCGATGGCGAGGTCGACCCGGTCGGCGTCGAGCTCGTCCAGGATCCGGGTCCGGTCGACCGAGCGCAGCAGCAGCCGGATGCCGGGCGCGTCCCGCCGGAGCTGCGCGATCAGCCGCGGCCCGAGGAGCGCCTCGACGCTGTCGGGCAGGCTCACCGTGAAGGTGCGCTCGACGGTGGCCGGGTCGAACCGCTCCTCCCGGTGCACCAGCGCCTGCACCTGCCGGAGGGTGGCGCGCAGCGGCTCGGCGATCTTCAGGGCGCGTGGCGTCGGCCGCATCCCGTCGGGAGCCCGGGTCAGGAGCTCGTCGTCGAACAGGCGGCGCAGGCGGGCGAGGCTCGAGCTCATCGCCGACTGGCCGATCCCGACCCGCGCGGCGGCCCGCGTGACGCTGCGCTCGTCGAGCAGCGCGTCGAGCGCGACCAGCAGATTCAGGTCGATCCGGCTGAGATCGATATGGTCAATGGCCACGGGCGCCGCGTTCGATGGGGATTCGGACGCCCGACATAGCAGACGCGACGGCGTGCCCGTCATCCCGGGGATCCGCGCGCCGATGGGCCAGGATCCCGCTCAGACGGCGTCGGTCGGGACGCCCGCGCGGGTCGAGACAAACTCACGGCGCACCGCCCAGAGGTGCGCGGGGACGATGGCGCGCCGGCGCCGGCACTCTGGGACGCGCCGCTCCTCAGGCCGGCAGCGGCTCCCGCGGCTCGGTGTGGTCGAAGAGCCGGGGCGGCGCGATCGAGTCCTTGGCGCCCATCCGCGCCGCGAGATGGTCCGCGACCCGCAAGGCGTTGGCGATGATCGTCAGCGTCGGGTTCACGGCGCCGATCGACGGGAAGAAGCTGGCGTCGGTCACGTAGAGGTTGTCCAGCTCGTGCGCCTTGCAGTCCGGGTCGAGCACCGACGTCCTCGGATCCGTGCCGAACCGCAGGGTCCCCGCCTGGTGGGCCGTCCCGCCGATCGGGACGTTCTTGCCGAGGTAGAGCGACCGGTCGAACAGGTGCGGGTGGATGTCGGTGAAGCTGCAGATCTCGCGCAGCTTGTGCCGGAGCCGCTTGTGCGCCTCGACGTTGGTCTCGGTGAGGTCGAGATGGACCTTGCCGTCCCTGTAGAAGATCCGGTTCTGCGGCAGCGGCACGTCCTCGGAGGTCAGCCAGAAGTCGACGGAGTGCTTGGCGATCCATTCGAAGGGCTTGTCGGGGAACCATTGCAGGAAGCCCGGCAGCCCCTCGCCGTGGATCTGAGCCCCGTCCGACTTGCCGACCATCTGGATGTGGCCGAGGGGGAAGTCCCAGCCGTCCTCGGGGTCCGGATCGCCGAAGTAGAAGTCGTTGAGGCCGAGCGTCTTCTGGAACCGGGTCGGGTTCGGGACCTTCGAGATCGCCAGAACCGTCGAGTTGTTGTGGCGCATGTAGTTGCGCCCGACCTGGTCCGACCCGTTGGCGAGGCCGTTCGGGTGCCGGTCGCTGGCCGAGCGCAGCAGCAGCAGCGCCGACGAGAGGGCGCCGCAGGCCACCACCACGAGGTCGGCCGAGGCCTCGAACGGCGCGCCGTCGCGGGTCCCGACGACGCCCGTGACGGTCCGGCCGGAGGCGTCGGTGACGAGGCGCTCGACGTAGGTGCGGGTGAGCAGCGTCAGGTTCGGGCAGTCGCGCAGGGCGGGATCCACCACCATGGTCTGCGCGTCGGACTTGCCGTTGGTGGGGCAGGGGAATCCGTCGAACGATTCGCACTTGATGCAGGGCGAGGTCGGCACGGCGCGGCCGTCCTTCTCCACCAGCCGCACGCCCACCGGCAGGTGGAACGGGTGGTGGCCCGCCCGCTTCAGGTTGTCGAACAGCTCCTGGATACGCGGCTCGTGCGCCACCGGCGGATGGGCGTAGGGCCTGCTCGACCAGGGCTCGGTCGGGTCCTCGCCGCGCAGGCCGTGGACGTGAAACAGCTCCTCGGCCGCTTGGTAGTACGGCTCGAAGACGTCGTAGCCGACCGGCCAGGCCGGCGCGACGCCGTCCTGGTGGCGGATCTCGAGGAAGTCCTTCTCGCGGAGGCGGAACAGGACCGAGCCGTAGAACTTCGAGTTCCCGCCGACGTAATAGTGCAGGCCCGGGTGGAAACTCTTGCCGTCGGACGAGTACCACGTCTCCTTGGCCTGGTAGTAGCCGTCGACGATCACCGCCTGACTGTCCCAGTTCCGCGGCTCGCGCAGCAGGTAGTCGCCGCGCTCGATCAGGAGGATGCGCTTGCCCGTCTGGGCGAGGCGCCACGCCACCGTGCCGCCGCCGGGACCGGACCCGACAATGATGACGTCGTAGTGCTCACCGGGCATGTGCCGTCTCCGTCCGGACCTGCGTCCTGGCAGGCAACTCGCGAGCCGCTTTTCGGATCACCGCACGGTTCCGTTAAGCCCTGCCGCGTCGCGGACTCCGCCCAGTAATCCGCGAAGTTCGCAACCGGCGGTTAAGGGCCTTTCCCAACGCCGCCTTCAGCTTCGGCTGCGATCCTGCGGCGAACCGGCCCGACGCCGGGGAGGCCGGAATGATCGACACGATGGCGCCTGTCCTGGCGCTCCTGACCGCGGCCGCACTGGCCTTCGGCCTCTGGCGCCGGCTCGGAGCGCGGCGCGCCGAGCGCGAGGCCGAGCGGCTGCAGGACCGCATCTGGCGGATCAGCGAGAGCGAGGACCGCTACCGCGCCCTGGTCGCCGCCACCACCGAGATCATCGTCCAGCGGGATGCCCGCGGGCGCATCACCTACGCCAACGAGGATTTCGCCCGCCTGCTCGGCCGCGAGCCGATCGCGCTGATCGGCTCCCAGGACGATCTCGAGATCCTCGACCGGAACGCCGTGGAGATCGGGCCGGACGGGGTCCGCCGCCTGGAGGCGCAGGTCCGGACGGCGGACGGGCGGGCGCGCTGGTTCGCCTTCGTGGAGATGCCGGTGGCGCACGGCGACGCGACGCACTGGCTGCGCGCGGGCCGGGACGTGACCGCGCGCGTCGAGGCGATCCGCAGCCGCGACGCGGCCCTGGAGCGCGCCGAGGCGGCGAGCGTCGCGAAATCCCGCTTCCTGGCGACGGTGAGCCACGAGATGCGGACGCCGCTCAACGGCATCCTGGGCATGGCCGACCTCGTGCTCGGGACCGAATTGAACCCCGAGCAGCGCACCTACGTGGAGGCGGTGCGCACCAGCGGTCAGGCGCTGCTCGGCCTGATCGACGGGGTCCTCGACTTCTCGCGGATCGAGGCCGGCCGCCTCGACCTCGCGGTCGAGCCCTTCGACCTGCCGGCCCTCTCCGAGGGGGTCGTCGAGCTGCTGGCGCCCCGCGCCCAGGACAAGGGCATCGAGATCGCCCTCGACGTGGCCGAGGACTTCCCGGCCGCGATCCTGGGCGACGCCGACCGGGTGCGGCAGATCCTGCTCAACCTCGCCGGCAACGCCATCAAGTTCACCGAGCGCGGCGGCGTCGGCGTCAGCCTGAGCTTCGCGCGGGCCGGGACCGGCGGCGAGGTCGCGCTCGCCGTGGCGGATACCGGGCCCGGCATCCCGGAGGAGCGGCTGCCCATCCTGTTCGAGGAGTTCGAGCAGGGCGACGGCAGCGCGAGCCGCAGCCACGAGGGCACCGGCCTGGGACTCGCCATCACGCGGCGGCTGGTGACCCGCATGGGCGGGCGGATCGAGGCGGATTCGCGCGTCGGCCGGGGCTCGACCTTCCGGGTCCTGCTGCCGCTCGCCGAGGTCGCCGGGGCCGCGGGCGGCGGGCGCGCGCCGCTGCCGACGCTCTCTCCGCGGCGCTGCCTGATCGTCGCCGACTCGCCGTTCCAGGCCCCGTACCTCGCCCGCAGCCTGTCGCGGGCGGGGGCCGCCACCGTGATCGTCGACAGCCTGGAATCGGGCCTCGACGCCCTGTCGGGCGCGGCCTTCGACGCGGTGCTGGCCGACCGGGCGCTGGGCGACGCGGCGGTGCGGCAGATCGCCGACGCGGCCCGCGCCTGCGGCGTCCGCACCAGCCTCGTGCTGCTCTCGCCGTTCGACAGGCGCGGCTTCGGGTCCCCCGGCGCGGCGGGCTTCGACGGCTACCTGATCAAACCGGTCCGGCCGCGCTCCCTGTTCGAGCGCCTGCTCGCGCCGTCGGGCCCGGTCGAGGCCGCGATTGCGCCACCGGCGGCGCCGACGCGCGTCAGCCCCGGCCTGCGGATCCTGCTGGCCGAGGACAATCCGATCAACGCCCTGCTGGCGACCCGGGCCCTGGAGCGGCTCGGCGCCACGGTGATCCATGCCGTCGACGGCGTCGAGGCCCTCGCGCGGCTGGAGGCGGACGGTCCCTTCGATCTCGCGCTGATCGACGTGCGGATGCCCCGCCTCGACGGGCACGAGACCGCCCGTCGGATCCGGGCCGCCGAGGCGGGCGGCGCGCACCGGCTCCACCTCGTGGCGCTGACCGCGAATGCCGGCCGGGACGACGAGGCCGCCGCCCGGGCGGCCGGCTTCGACGGGTTCCTGGCCAAGCCGCTCAATCTGAAGCTGCTCCCGCCGCTCCTGGAGCGCCGGTCCGCGCGGGCCGCCTGAGGGCGCGCGTTGACACGCGGGCGGGTCCCGCGCCAACAGGAGCCCCATGTCGACAGCCAGCCCTCCGTCGCCCGCACAGCGCTCGTCGAGCGGCGCGCTCGCCGCCTGGGGCACCGCATTCCTCGTGATCGCCACCGTGCTGATCGGCGCGCTCGCGCCCGCGCGGCACGCGGCGCCGGCGGTCTCGGCGGCCGACGACCCGGGCTGCCTCGAGTGGACCGACGGGTGCAAGGTCTGCCAGCGCCTCGCCGAGGGGCCGGCCTGCTCGCTGCCCGGGATCGCCTGCCAGCCCGGCGCGCTGCAGTGCCTGCACCGCCGCGACGGCTGATCCGGCGGTCCGGCCCGTGACCGCCGGGGCACCGGTGCTGCGCTTCGCACCGAGCCCGAACGGGCGGCTGCACCTCGGCCACGCCTACTCGGCGCTGCTCAACGCGGACCTCGCCGCCCGGATGGGCGGCCTGTGCCGCCTGCGGATCGAGGACATCGATCCCGCGCGCTCGAAACCGGAGTTCGTCGAGGGCATCGTCACCGACCTCGCTTGGCTCGGGCTGACTTATCCCGAACCGGTGCGGCACCAGTCCCGGCACATGGCGGCCTACCGGGTCGCCCTCGACGGGCTGATCGACCGCGGCCTCGCCTATCCGTGCTTCTGCTCGCGCGGCCAGATCCGGGCGCGCGTCGCGTCCGGCGGCGACAGCCCCCGCGATCCGGACGGCGTGCCGCTCTATCCCGGCACCTGCCGCCGCCTGGACCCGGCGGCGGCGGCGGACCGGATCGCCCGCGGCGACCCGCACACCTGGCGGCTCGCCATGGCGGCCGCGATGCGGTGCGCGGGGCCGACGCACGGCTACGTCGCGTTCGACGAGGCCGGCGCGCGCCGGGTCGCGGCCGCGCCGGCACGCTGGGGGGACGCCGTGATCGCTCGGCGCGACGTGCCGACGAGCTACCATCTCGCCGTGGTCCACGACGACGCGGTGGAGGGAATCACCCACGTGGTGCGCGGCCGCGACCTTGAGACGGCCACCGACCTGCACGTGCTCCTGCAGGCCCTGCTCGGCCTTCCGGTCCCGCGCTACCGCCACCACCCGCTGCTGCTCGACGCCGGGGGCGAGAAGCTGGCCAAGTCGCGCGGCTCGCGATCCCTCGCCGACCTCCGGCAGGCCGGCGAGACACCCGGGGCTGTCCGCGCCCGGCTCGGCTTCGCCTGAGCGGCCGCGCGCGCTCTCAGCGAACCGCAGCGTCGCGCTGGGCGAGGGCGGTGGCGCTCTTCGACTTCTGCATGGTGGCGTCGATCTGCTCGCGCTGGCGCTTGAACTCGGCGAGCAGGCGGCCGTCGAGCTCCCGGCCACGGGGGACGCGGATCTTCATCGGGTCGACGAAGTGGCCGTTGATGATCACCTCGTAGTGGAGGTGCGCGCCGGTCGACAGGCCGGTCGAGCCGACATAGCCGACGATCTGACCCTGACGGACTTTGACGCCCTCGCGGATGCCGCGGCCGAACCGCGACATGTGGTTGTAGGTCGTCACGTAGCCGTTGACGTGCTGGAGTTCGACCCGGTTGCCGTATCCCGAGGTCATCTCCGCGCGGATCACCACGCCGTTTCCGGCCGCCATGATCGGGGTGCCGATCGGGTTCGACCAGTCGACGCCCGTGTGCAGCTTGGCGTAGCCCAGAACCGGGTGGCGGCGGTAGCCGAAGCCGGAGCGCATGATCCCGTCGGCGATCGGCTTGCGCAGCAGGAACTTCTTCAGCGACCGGCCCTGCTCGTCGAGGTAGTCGATCGTGCCGTCGTCCGGGGACTGGAAGCGGTAGACCTTGCGGGTCTCGCCGCCGAGCGTCAGCGCCGCGTAGAGCAGGTCCGGGCGATCGGCGCTGGCCTCGTCGTCGGTGCTGTAGAAGACGTCGAGCCCGTCGCCGCTGCCGATGCGGCGCTGGAAGTCGAGGTCGTAGCTGAAGACGCGGACGATGTCCTCGACGGTGGCCCGCGGAAGGTCGTGCCGCGCGGCCGTCTCGTAGAGGCTCTGATACAGGCGCGGCCCGGAGCCGGAATCCTCGTCCTCGTCCTCGCCGGCCTCTGCCTGGGGCTGCGCCTTGGGGGAGGGGGCCTCCTCGGCGGGGGGCGCCACCGAGACGAAGGCGCCGCGGTCGTTCAGGGCCGCGATGCCCTCGATGCCGTTCTCGCCGTAGAGCACCACGCGCGTGACCTGGCGGGGATCGCCGGGCCGGGGCCCGGGGGCGACCTGGACGCGCAGCGGCTGACCCTCGTTGAGGGCGGCCGTGCGGGTCTTGCCCCCGAGCGCGGCGACGATGCCGCGGATGGCGTCGTCGCTCGCGAGACCGGTCGCCTTCAGCGTGGTCTCCAGGGTCTCGCCGCGCTTCAGCGCGAGATCGCGCTCCTCCACGAGGGGCGCCTCGTTGGCCTTCAGCTCGACCTTGGCAACCTTGGTGACGTTCTCGGGGACGACCAGCACCTCGATGGACTTGAACGGGTTCGCGTCCTTCGGCGCCGCGCCGTCGCCGTCCCCGGCGGCACCCTGCTGGAGCGTCCGCGACAGCATGATCTGCGGCGCGATCGGGATGGCGGCGCGGCGCCCCGCCTCGGCGGCGATGCGGCGCTCCTCCTCGACCTGCGCGGTGACGTCGTCGTCGGTGAGGGCGGGCGCGCCGGCGTCGACGGCGGCGTCGGCCAGATCCCGCTTGACCACGGTGACTTCGGCGCTCGGCGCGTCGGCGGACGCATCGGGCGCGCGCTCCAGCGGTTCGTCGGAGACGAACTTCATGGGGTCGAAGCGCGGCGGCTCCGCGGCGTAGACGCCCGTCGTCATCGACAGGGGCGTGGTCAGCCGCACGAAGGCCTTGGCCTTGATGATCTCGCGGTCGCCGAGGCGGACCGTGACCGGCGCCTTGAAGCTCTGCTTGGCCGAGGCGATCATGAGGTTGCGCACCAGCCGGTCGCCCTTGCGGGCGATGTTGGCACCGCTCTCGCTCGGCTGGGGGCGGGGCATGATCGTCGCCTTCTCGGGAATGGCCGCGAAGGAGACGTCGCCCTGGAGGGAGACGTGAAGCGCCGCCGCGATCAGGCCGGCACCGGTCAGGCCGGTGAGGCTGCTGGCGCAGAGCCAGCGGAGATTGACAGCGCGCCGGTCGATCTGGGTCGCGGTCGCGCCGAGATGGTCGAGCGGCTCGTGCACCCCCTGAGCCGGGGGGAGGGCGGCCACGTCGCCGATCTTGAGTCGCTCGCGCTTCACTCGAAGGCCCTGAGAAGACGATGGCGAACGGGCATTCCCGCGGGACCCGCGGCGCTGAGGCCGGGCTCGACCATACCGGAGGCGACATCCGCGCCCGGCGGTCTCATCTCACGACCCAGCGTGTCGAGATTGAGGCGTGCCGCTCTCGAGCGCCAGCCCCGGGACGGTAGAGACCGCGATCATCCACGCCAAGCTTCCGGACAGTCCCGCCGCGCCGGCCGGCAAAAAGGGTGTTGACGTGGGAATCGGCGGGCTCTATACCCCGGCTCATCGGCGCCGGCCGCGGAAGTGGACCGGGCGCTGAGCCATCTTCTGACAAGCGGCGGGATTGGCCGGCGGGATTGCCGGGCGGTCTTCTGTTTGCCTCTGATGAGCCTCGGG
>NZ_JBKFAV010000178.1:0-318 GCF_053345825.1 Methylobacterium sp. C33D | reverse complement strand
GCTTTACGGCGCGGGCGACGCCGTCATCGGCATCAACCCCGCCTCGGACGATGTCGAGACCGCGATCGCCCTCACCACGATGCTGGACGAGATGCGCCAGCACTACGAGATCTCGACCCAGACCTGCGTCCTGACCCATGTCACGAACGCGATGGCGATCATAGAACGCGGCGCTCCGGTCGATCTTGTATTCCAATCCGACGCCGGCACCGAAGCGGCCAATCGCGGCTTCGGTATTGACCTCGCTCTGCTGGCCGAGGCGCACGACGCCGCAAGGGGCCTGAAGCGGGGCACGGTCGGCGACAACGTGATGTACTT
>NZ_JBKFAV010000177.1:0-318 GCF_053345825.1 Methylobacterium sp. C33D | reverse complement strand
CGGTCCCGGCCGACGGCTCGGCGGCGCGGGCGGAGCCGGCGAGGCCGGCACCGAGCAGGATCAGGGCCTCGCGGCGCAGCAGCGTCATGGCAGGTCTCCGATGCGGGCGTTCCGGCGCGTCAACGAACCAGATCGGGAAAGGATCGACCTACTGGTACGCCTGCTGCAGATCGACCGTACAGTCCCGGCCGATCCGCTAGTAGTTCTCGGCGAGCCACGCCTGCGCGGCGGCGCGGCCCTTGTCGCGCAGGCGCTTGAACACGGTCCAGCGGGCGTCGAGCTTGGAGGCGGCGTTGTAGTCGTCCAGGGCGTCCGTGC
>NZ_JBKFAV010000176.1:0-318 GCF_053345825.1 Methylobacterium sp. C33D | reverse complement strand
TCGGCATCGGTGACTTCCGCCTGTTCGGCTCGGCCCGGTTCCTCACGGGCCTCGCCTACCAGATGCAGGCGGTGGCGATCGGCTGGTACGTCTACGACCTGGCCCACTCCGCCCTGGCGCTGGGCCTGGTGGGCCTCGCGGGCTTCCTGCCGGCGGTGCTGTGTGCCCTGGTCACCGGCCACGTCGCGGACGCCTACGACCGGCGCCTCGTCGGCGCGGCCGCCTACGCGCTGCAGAGCGCCGCGAGCCTCGGCCCCCTCGCCTGCGCCCTCACGGGCGTGCACACCGTCTGGCCGATCTACGCCCTCGTCATCGTCG
>NZ_JBKFAV010000175.1:0-318 GCF_053345825.1 Methylobacterium sp. C33D | reverse complement strand
CGTCGCCTACCGGGCCGACGGCCTCGACGCGGCCGCGTTCGAGGCCGTGGCCGAGCGCCTGCGGGAGCGGCTGGCCGCGCTCGCGACGACGCCCCCGATCCCGTTCCGGCAGCAGAATGGCGGCGGTTACCGGATTCCCAGCATGGAGCTGCGGCCGGGGCTGGAGGCGCCGGGCGCGCGGGGATTCGCCCCCCACCGCGCCGGCGCGTGACCGGCGCGGCCGAGGCCGCTCAGATCACGAACAGCAGGTTCAGTCCGGCGCGCCGGAACCCGTCCTCGGCGATCTTCAGATCGAGTCCGTAGGACGCGATGTCGTCC
>NZ_JBKFAV010000174.1:0-319 GCF_053345825.1 Methylobacterium sp. C33D | reverse complement strand
CACCCTGCCCATCCGGGAGGAGGCGCACTGACATGGCGGAATCGACATGGCGGGACTGAAGCCCATCCTCTTGGTCGAGGACAATCCGAACGACATCGAGCTGACGCTGGCGGCGCTCGGGTCGAGCCAGCTCGCCAACGAGATCGTCATCTGCCGCGACGGCGCCGAGGCCCTCGACTTCATCTACCGGCGGGGCGTGCACGAGAAGCGGCAGGTCCAGGATCCCGCGGTGGTGCTGCCCGACCTGAAGCTGCCGAAGGTCGACGGCCTGGAGGTGCTCGCCAAGATCAAGGGTGACCCGGTCACCCGCCAGGTGCCG
>NZ_JBKFAV010000173.1:0-320 GCF_053345825.1 Methylobacterium sp. C33D | reverse complement strand
CGACAAGGCGGTGGTCGAGCTGATCCAGGACGGGACCGTGGCGCGGCTCTACGGCAAGTATTTCGAGCAGCCGATCCCGCCGAAGGGTATCAACTTGGAGTTGCCGATGAGCGACGTGCTCAAGCGGGCGCTCGCCAACCCGACCGATTCCGGCGACGAGGCGGCCTACCGGTAGGGCGGCGAGACCGACATGCGAGACGATCACGGCGAAGCCACGGACGCGCCGTCCGTGGTCGACCTGCGGAGCGACACTGTCACCCGGCCGACCGAGGCGATGTACGCCCGGATGCGGTCAGCGCCGCTGGGCGACGACGGGCTCG
>NZ_JBKFAV010000172.1:0-320 GCF_053345825.1 Methylobacterium sp. C33D | reverse complement strand
GATACCTGTCCGCCTTTCTCCCTTCGGGAAGCGTGGCGCTTTCTCATAGCTCACGCTGTAGGTATCTCAGTTCGGTGTAGGTCGTTCGCTCCAAGCTGGGCTGTGTGCACGAACCCCCCGTTCAGCCCGACCGCTGCGCCTTATCCGGTAACTATCGTCTTGAGTCCAACCCGGTAAGACACGACTTATCGCCACTGGCAGCAGCCACTGGTAACAGGATTAGCAGAGCGAGGTATGTAGGCGGTGCTACAGAGTTCTTGAAGTGGTGGCCTAACTACGGCTACACTAGAAGAACAGTATTTGGTATCTGCGCTCTGCTG
>NZ_JBKFAV010000171.1:0-323 GCF_053345825.1 Methylobacterium sp. C33D | reverse complement strand
ACATGGTTCGGACCGCGATCTTGCTGGCGCATCCGGTGAAGGGATGAGCGAGGATGAACCCAACTGCTCTCGGATGGATGATCGCGATCCTGGTGGCCGGACTGGCGCTCGGCTTCGAGGCCTTCAGGCTCGGAGCATTGGCCGGGCTTGGCCTGTACATCCTGGCGCTGGTTGTCCTCGTTAACCCGCGCTTCTGGTGGCCGAGCCGGCGTCGCCTCAGTCGCTGAGGGGATGAGCGAGACCGATCCGACCACGAAGGCCGCAGAGGCGCTGATCGCTGCCGGTCACTCGGTCGAGCCTATGGGCGCCGGCTTCGCGTTCTC
>NZ_JBKFAV010000170.1:0-323 GCF_053345825.1 Methylobacterium sp. C33D | reverse complement strand
CTCCCCGCCTCGCTGAAGGTGATCCTGGCGGAGGCGGGCTCCGACCGCGCCGCGGGCGGCGGCCTGACGCCCTGGGCGCGGCAGGGCGTGCTGCTGCTCAACAGCGCGCTCACCGTCGAGGCCGGCAAGGCCGGGGCGCATCTGCGCTACGGCTGGGCCGCGCTGACCGACGCCACCCGCCACGGCGTGTTCGAGAGCGGACACCCCTCGCCGCTCAACCGCGCCCGGGATTTTCCCGGTCCCGACCCGTTCGGCCGGGCCAACCAGTGGCTCGCGACGCGCGGGTGCCGGCCGATCGACTGGCGCCTCGGCTGAGGCCGGTC
>NZ_JBKFAV010000169.1:0-324 GCF_053345825.1 Methylobacterium sp. C33D | reverse complement strand
CAGCTTCAACTGTTTTACCACTTGATGATGTATAGGTTTTTGGTTGAGATACAAAAGCAATCTTCGGAGTATGCTGACGCGCAGCAGCTTCAGAGATGTCTTTAATCAAACCCATTTGAACAGCACCATACGCACGGATTTTTTCAAAACGAGCTAGTGCTGCGGCATCACCATTAATATGATCTTGTAATTCAGTGCCTTGATAACCAATCGCTTCTGCATTTAAGAAAATAGTAGGAATACCTGCATTAATGAAAGTTGCTTGGAAAGTACCGATCTCAGGTACCACCAATTCATCAACAACATTTCCTGTAGGGAACATAT
>NZ_JBKFAV010000017.1:0-138116 GCF_053345825.1 Methylobacterium sp. C33D | reverse complement strand
GCGGCCGCCCAGCGGGCGAGCCGCCAGCGGCGGCGGCCGGGCCGCGGGCTCACGCCGCGACCGTCGCGGCGCCGCGCCGCGGCCACCAGCCGAGCACCACGCCGGCGAGCCCGAGGCTCAGGTGCGGGCCGTTCGAGAGGAGCGGGCTGTCCTGAAACCCCTTCAGGAACAGCGACAGGTCGAGGAAGCTCGACCCGGTGAGCACGCCGACGACGCCGTCGAGGAGGTAGATCGCCCCGAAGGCGCGCAGGAAGGTCACGGCGGCCGACCGCGACCACAGGGCGGCGGCGAGGGCCCACAGGCCGGAGGCGAGGTGGAGCGCGTCCTTGTAGACGTCGAGCCGGAACAGGCCGAAGACGCGCCCCTCCGCGTCCCGGAAGGCCGGGACGTAGTCGGTACCGGCGGCGAACAGCAGGATGGCCGCGAAGGCGAGGGCGGCCGCCCGGGGGAGTGAGACTGTCACGGCGGATCCTCGCGTTCAGGCCATGTAGGTCGACCACAGGGCGTTCCGGAACAGCAGCCCCGGATCGTAGCGGCGCTTGGCCGCCACGAAGGCGTCGAGTCCGGGATAGGCCCGGGCCATCTGGTCGCGCCGGGCGTGCAGGCGATAGGGCAGGTAATAGGCCCCGCCGATCGCCACGACCCGCTCGATCAGGGCCTCGGTCATGCGCATCATCGCGGCCTCGTCGCCGGGGGTGAGCCCCTGCGAGAACGACATCACCGCGCCGATGCGCGGGGACGGCGCGTAGGCCAGCGTCGAGTCCGGGTCCGCCGCCACGTAGCGCAGGGTGACGTTGAGGCAGTCGCAGCCCGAGCGCGGGATGGTCTCGCGGCAGGCGGCGAGGAACGCGTCGAAGCGCTCGGGCGGGACGAAGTACTCGTGCAGGATGTCGGTGCGGCCGCCGTCGCGGGAGGCGAGGTTGGCCACCGGCTCGTTCATCAGGCTGTTGCGGGTGGCGAGGCCGGGATCGAGGGCCGGGTTGAGCCGGGTCTCGGCGATCCAGCGGGCGCGCTTGCCGAATTCGCTGCCGACCTGGGCGCGGTAGATCTCGCGCGAGACCGCCGTGAACGCGCCCTGCTGGGTCGCCGCGGGCAGAACTTTCGGCGGGTGCTCCGCCTCCGCGTAGGTGACCAGGATCGCCTCGTCGAAGAACCCGGCCCGCGCCACCGAGAGCCGGCCATAGGCCATGCGCAGCCGCGGATCGCGCTCGACCGCGGCCACGAAGGCGGGGGCGAAATCGGCGGCCGGCATCACCGCGTAGGTCGGTGCCAGGAGGACGTTCGGCACCATCTCGACCACGAGGTCGACCACGATCCCGAACAGGCCGTAGCCGCCCATCGCCAGCCCGAACAGCGCGGCGTTCTCGGTGCGGGAGCAGGTCACGAGGCTGCCGTCGGCCAGGACGAGGCGGAGGGCGCGGACGGTGGAGCCGAACGGGCCGCACGGCGCGGGCCACCCGTGGGCGTTGACGCTGAAGGTCGAGCCGACCCCGAAATCGCTGTTCGACTGCATCACCGCGGGCGAGAACCCGATCCGGTCGAGCTGCCGGATGACCTGCGACCAGCGCGCGCCGGCCCCGACCCGGTAGAGGCCGGCGGCGGTGTCGGGCTCGATCGGGCCGCCCTCCAGGGTTACGGCGGTCCCGTCGCGGGCGAGGCTCTGGCCGCCCATGGAGTGGCGGGCGACGCCGACGGCGACCGGCCGCCCGGCGGTGGCGGCGTCCCGGATCTCGGCGCGCACGGCCTCGATCAGGGCCTCGGTCGAGCCCGTCGGGAGCACGGCGTGGCGCGTCACCGGGGTCGGGTTGAGGCCGCTCGCGTCGTTCAGGATGGTCCGCGGCGCGGCCCGGGCCGCCCGCGGCAGCAGCGCGGCGGCCGCCACGGCGCCGCCGCCCGCGAGGATCCCGCGCCTGCTCGGTCCTGTCCCGGCCATGCCCGCCCTCGCTTCGCGCCGACGGGGCGACCGACTCGCCCCGACGGCCAACCCTGCGACGGGTTCGGATCCGGCGGCGTGAGATCGCGCACGGTGCGCCGCCCGCCGGTACAGCGGTGCGCAATCAGCAGCATGGGCAGAGCGCGGTCAACACCCCGATGCGGACCGTCCCGGCCGTCGCCAGGCCTCCGGGACGGAGGCATCCCGGACAGCGCTCGAACCGGCTCGAACGATGTGCTCGAGAACCCGGGCGCGCCAGTCCGAACAAAAATGCGAACACTTATGTCATTGAGGTGGCCCGATAATTTTTGAGGCCCCACTGCTCCGTAGCTCGGCATTATCAGCGGATGATCTTATCCAACTGCAACGCATCCTCACAAACCGGACGTTCCGCTATGCGCCCAACCCAGTCATTCAGGTGGCTTTGACGAAATGCCGTAAGCGGACCTTACCGGGTGCGGATAGCCACTCCCATAAAGGCCAAGTCACGGAATGGCGAGCATCGCGACGATTGGCGCCGTACGAGGCCTCAGTGCTCCCTGGGGACTGCTTGCAGTTTTACAACCGTACACAGTCCTTATGCCATAAAAAGTAATTCAATTTCTGTCCGTTTGCGCTCCTGGCCACACAAGACAGAAGGTAACCAATTATAATCTTGTAAATCGTAGCGATATTCCAATGCCAGGAGATCGGCGGCGGCAGCTCAACTTGTGGAAGGCGGACCGCTGAAAGTGCGATTGGGTCCAGCAAACGATCAATCGGATCGAGTAAAGTTATGGTCGCGCTCGGCATGACCATGCTCAGCCCCACAAGATTTTGCAGAGACGGCTCAGGCCCAGCCAAGTTCCCTTACCGTTTGTACGTCGTTCCAAATCTTCGTCAATCCGGCGATCTTATCGCCCTCGAACTGCATGACGTATACGTAGTCGGCTGAGGTACTCTTGCCCGTTGGCGGGCACGGTCCGCCCTCACCAGTGTGCGTCCCGTAGAAAATCCCATAGGCCGCAACGTTCTGCCGGTCTTCGTCCGTCGCGAACGATTTCAGCTCGTACCGTCCGTCGGGAATGACGGTCAGCAGCCCCTTCATCCATTCCGTATAGTCCGACAGCGTAGTTATGTTCGACAGGGCATCCGCCTGGGCCGAAAAGCTCGCGTTAGGGGTGCAGTAAGGCTCGCAGGCGTCCCAACCACCACCCGTTTCACAAGCCTCAAAGAACGCTTTTGCCACGCTAGTTATTGTGCTCATGAACATGCTCTGCTGCTTGGCAGTCAATCCGGTTATTTCGATCCGCCATTATTGCCGCCAGCCCGCAAGTTGGCGGCCTGAAGTTGCGAAACGAAAGCTTCTGCACCGGCGTAGTTCGCTCCCTGCCTTCAGCCCGCCAGGGCTCGGCTGATAACCATGCGCTGGACGTCGCTCGTCCCCTCGTAGATCTGGCACACGCGTACATCGCGGTAGATCTGCTCGACGCCATAATCCGCGAGATAGCCGTAGCCGCCGTGGATCTGGATGGCGTCGGAGCAGACCTTCTCGGCCATCTCGGAGGCGAAGAGCTTCGCCATCGCGGCCTCCTTGCCGCACGGCTGGCCCGCGTCACGCAGACGCGCCGCGTTCAACACAAGTTGCCGTGCCGCCTCGATCCGGGTCGCCATATCCGCGAGACGGAAGGCGACCGCCTGATGGCCGGTCAGAGGCTTGCCAAAAGTCTCGCGCTCCCCGGCATAGCGGAGGGCCGCCTCGAAGGCGGCGCGCGCCATCCCCACGGCCTGCGCCGCGATGCCGATGCGTCCGCCTTCGAGGTTGGACAGGGCGATGCGCAGGCCCTGCCCTTCCTCGCCGAGCATCAGATCCGGCGTCAGGACCATGTCCTCGAACACGATCTGCGCCGTGTCCGAGCACTTCTGCCCGAGCTTGTGCTCGACCGAGGCGACCGTGAAGCCGGGAGTGTCCGTCGGCACGACGAAGGCGGAAATGCCCTTCCGCCCGGCATCCGGGTCCGTGACTGCGAAGACGATGGCCACGTTCGCGTTCTTGCCGGAGGTGATGAACTGCTTGGTCCCGGACACGACCCAGCCGTTGCCCGAGCGGCGGGCGCGGGTCCGGAGCGCCGCCGCGTCGGAGCCCGCGCCGGGCTCGGTGAGGCAGAAGGCGCCGAGATGCTCGCCGCGCGCCAGCGGACGGAGGAAGCGTTGCTTCTGGTCCTCCGATCCGAACTTCAGGATCGGCATGTAGCCCACCGAATTGTGGACGCTCATGATGGTCGAGACGGCGCCGTCGCCGGCCGCGATCTCCTCGATGGCCAGCGCGTAGGCGACATGGTCCACCGCCGCGCCGTCATACTCCTCCGGCACCAGCATGCCCATGAAGCCGAGCCCCCCCATCTCGGCGATGGCTTCTCTCGGGAAGCGCGATTCCCGGTCCCATTCGGCGGAGAACGGCTTCAGCCGCTCAGTGGCGAAGGTCCGCGCCACGTCCCGGATCATCGTTTGGTCGTCGGTCAGCATCGGGCGGGTCCTATCGCGCCTGCATGCGCAGGGCGCCGTCGAGACGGATGGTCTCTCCATTGAGCATCGGGTTGGCCAGGATCGCCAGGACGAGTTGAGCGTACTCGTCGGGGCGGCCGAAGCGGGAGGGGAACGGCACCGCCGCGCCGAGGCTCGCCTGGACCTCCTCCGGCAGGCCCTGGACCATCGGCGTCTCGAACATGCCCGGGGCGATGGCGCAGACGCGGATGCCCAGAGGCGCCAGTTCGCGGGCCACCGGGAGGGCCAGGCCCACGATCCCCGCCTTGGAGGCGGCGTAGCCCGCCTGCCCGATCTGGCCCTCGTAGGCGGCGATGGAGGCGGTGGAGACGATCACCCCACGCTCACCACCCTCTAGCGGGTCGAGGCCCGCCGCGCCCGCCGCCACCAGCCGCATCATGTTGAAGGTGCCGACGAGATTGATCTGAATGACCTTGGCGAAGCCATCGAGGGAGGCCGGGCCGTTGCGCCCGACCACCTTCGCCGCCGGGCAGATACCGGCGCAATTGACGAGGATGCGGGCGACGCCGTGCTCGGCCGCAGCCTGCGCCACCGCCGCCTCGGCGCTGCCTGCATCGGCGACGTCGCAGGCGAGCGCGATTCCGCCGATCTCGCGCGCGGTCGCCGCGGCCACCTCCGTGTTCAGGTCGAGTAGCGCGACCTTGGCCCCCGCCGCCGCCAACGCCCGGGCCGTGGCCGCGCCCAAACCCGAAGCGGCGCCGGTGACGATTGCAGCGATTCCTTGAACCTTCACAAGAACCTCCAGAAAAATTCAATCAGATGCGCTCGACCGCGAGCGCCGTGGCCTCGCCGCCGCCGATGCAGAGCGAGGCAATGCCCCGCTTTCCGCCGGTGCGCGCGAGGGCGGAGAGCAGGGTCACGATGATCCGTGCCCCCGAGGCGCCGATGGGATGCCCGAGGGCGCAGGCGCCGCCATGGATGTTGACCTTGTCGTGGGGCAGGTCGAGGTCGCGCATCGCCGCCATGGCGACGACGGCAAAGGCCTCGTTGATCTCGAACAGATCTACGTCGCCCATGGTCCAGCCGACCTTTTCGGCCAGCTTGCCGATGGCGCCGATGGGGGCGGTGGAGAACCATGCCGGGGCCGCCGCGTGGCTGGCATGGCCGCGGATTACCGCCAGCGGCGTGTGTCCCGCGCGCTCGGCCGCCGACATCCGCATGAGCACGAGGGCCGCCGCACCGTCCGAGATCGAGGAGGCGTTGGCCGCCGTGACGGTTCCGTCCGGGCGGAAGGCGGGCTTCAGCGTCGGGATCTTGTCGGGCCGCGCCTTGCGCGGGCCCTCGTCGGACCGGATGTCGGCGCCGACGGCGACGGTCTCGTCGTCGAAGGCTCCGGTGTCCGCCGCGCGCTTGGCGCGGGCGAGGGATTCCAGCGCGTAGGAATCCTGGGCTTCCCGAGTGAACTGGTAGTGCTGTGCCGTGTCCTCCGCGAAGGTCCCCATGAGCCGCCCCCGGTCGTAGGCATCCTCAAGGCCGTCGAGGAACATGTGGTCGAGGACCCGCCCGTGGCCGAGGCGATGGCCGCCGCGCGCCTTGTCCAGCAGGTACGGGGCGTTCGACATGGATTCCATGCCGCCAGCCACCACGACGTCGGCCGAGCCGGCGGCGATCATGTCGTGACCGAGCATCACCGCCTTCATGCCGGAGCCGCAGACCTTGTTGAGGGTCGCGCAGGGCGTGGCCTCGGAGAGCCCCGCCCCGAGGGCCGCCTGCCGGGCAGGGGCTTGGCCCAGCCCAGCGGGCAGGACGCAGCCCATCACCACCTCGGAGACGCCACCGTCATCGAGCCCGGCCCGCCCGAGGGCGGCCCGGATCGCGGCAGCCCCCAGCTCCGTGGCCGACAAGGCTTTCAGTTCTCCCTGGAATGCACCCATCGGGGTGCGGGCGGCACTCGCGATGACGATGGAATCCATTTGCATGTCTCGATGTCCTTGGGCGTGGGAGCAGCGGCCTTAGGCCCTTGGCGCGGCGGTAGCCTCGGCCGCCTTGGCGACCTCTTGATTGCGCAGAATGAATCGCTGCAGCTTGCCGCTCGGCGTCTTGGGCAAAGTCTCGACGAACTCGATCTCCCGAGGGTACGAGTGGGCCGAGAGACGCTTCTTGACGTAGGTCTGGATAGCTTCGGTCAACGTCCGGTCGGGTGCGAAGCCGGATTTCAGGACGACGAAGGCCTTGACCAGTTCCGTCCGGTCGGGATCCGGCTTGCCGACGACGGCGGATTCCGCGACCGCCGGATGCTCGATCAGCGCGCTCTCCACCTCGAAGGGGCCGATCCGGTAGCCCGAGGAGGTGATGACGTCGTCCGCGCGCCCCACGAAGGCGATGCTGCCATCTGCATCGGCCTCGACGGTATCGCCGCTCAGATAGTAGTTGCCGACGAAGGCGGGGGTCGGGCGCTCGCAGTACCCGGAGAACCACATCAGGGGCGAGTTTTTCCGATCAAGGGCGAGGATGCCGGGCTCCCCCGGCCCGAGCTCCCGACCGTCAGGGTCGAGCACCACGACACGGTGGCCGGGAACGGCGAATCCGGCGGAGCCGTGCCGAACGCGATGCGAGAGGGCGTGATGGTTGCAGAGCACCATCCCGAGTTCCGTCTGGCCATAATGATCGTGGATCGTCGTACCGAGATGCTCGGCGAACCAGCGGATGACCTCGGGGTTGAGAGGTTCCCCGGCGCTGCTGACGGCACGTAGCCGCCCCTTGACTGGCGCTGCGGCCTCCGGCCCCGCCGCGATGAGGAGGCGAAATGCGGTCGGGGAGCCCGCGAGGTTCGTGATGCCAAGCCGCTCGATGGTCCTGTAGGTCTCCTCGACCGTAAAGGAGCCGTCGTAGAACGTCGTCGTGAGACCCATCGCGAGTGGGCCGGTGACGGCATAGTATAGGCCGTAGGCCCAGCCCGGGTCGGCGACGTTCCAGAAGCGGTCATCCGGCCGCAGATCGACGGCATCGCGCATGTAGGCGACGAAGGCCACAATGGCCTTGAGCGGAACGAGCAGCGGCTTGGCGGCCCCCGTCGTCCCGGACGTGAACATGATCAGGAAGGGGTCTTCCGCGTCACAGGAAGCCGGTGCTGTATCGCCGGGCTTGGCGTCCAGCTCCGCCCAGAAGTCGGGATCCAGTCCTTCCAGCTTCCCACCGACGGTGATGATCGTGCAGGCGCCTTCGACACCGGCGGCCTTCGCGCGGTTGGCGAGATCGGTCACGACGAGCTTCGTGCCGGCGTCCTTCACGCGCTGCTCGACCGCCTTCGGGCCGAAGGCCGTGAACAGAGGCTGGTAGACGGCACCGAGGCGCCACGTCGCCAGGATGGTGATCAGCAATTCCGGCGTGCGAGGCAGGAGGCCGGCGACGCGGTCCCCCCTCGTCACGCCGCGCGCAGACAGGACATCGGCGAACCGGGCGGCCTGCTGAGACAGGGTCGCAAAGGTGATCTCGCGCAGCGTCTCGCCCGGCTTGGAGTACCGCAGCGCGACGCGGGCGGGATCCCCGGCATGACGGTCGCAGCAGGTATGGCAGGCGTTGATCCGCCCCGGTCCCTCCGGGAAGATCGCCGAGACAGCCGCCCCATAGTCGAACTCGGCGGCAGCGTGACGATAATCGGCCGAAGGCTGAGGACGAACCTCGCAATTGTCCAATACAAGGTCGCCATCGAGCAGACGATGGATCATCCATGCTCCTCCCATAGTATTTGTTCGCGCCCATTTGGGCTGCTTCGGTGTATCTTTGGGGCAAATCGGGGGTTCGTTGCCCTGAGCAAGCTTGCCAGCGCTTCGCCCGATTGCGCTGACCGTCCTTGGTCATCGATCGTCGAGGCTACACGGCTTCCGCCAAGTCACTCACTTCGCCTCGTTGACCACGTGGACCTGTGTGAACTCGTGGAAGCCTTCCTCCGCGAATTCAGAGCCCAGGCCCGAATGCTTGGCGCCGCCGAACGGAATCGTGGGATCGAGGTCGGCATGCTTGTTGATCCAGACGCTGCCAGCCTCCATCCGGTACGCCAGCGCGCGCGCCGCCTCTCTGTCGGCGGACCAGATGGAACCGCCGAGCCCCATGCGGGAGGCATTCGCCCGCTTCAAAGCGTCTTCGACGTCGTCATACCGGATGACCGGAAGGATCGGGCCGAATTGCTCCTCATCGACCAGCCGGGAGCCATCCTGGATATCGCGGACAATGGTCGGGCGGATAAAGTAGCCCGGACCGTCGATCTCCTGGCCGCCCGCAACTACGATTCCATCGGTCCGCGCCGTATCGAGGAGGGATTTCACCTTCTCGTACTGGGCCTTGTTCTGAAGCGGCCCAATGGTCACGCCCTGTTCGAACCCGTCACCGATGACGCTCTGTTCGGCTAGCCGTGCGAGTTCGGTGCAGAGGGCGTCGTAGATATCCGCGTGCGCGTAGACCCGCTTGATGGCGATGCAAACCTGTCCGGCATTCCAGAAGGCGCCCTGGAACAGGCCAGGCGCGACGGTTGCCGGGTCGGCGTCCGGTAGGACGATGGCGGCATCATTGCCCCCAAGTTCAAGCGTTACGCGCTTGATCGAACCGGCCGCGCTGGCCATCACCTTTCGCCCGGTCTCCGTGGATCCCGTGAAGCTCACTTTCGCGATATCGGGGTGGGTCGTGAGCCTTGCGCCGAGATCGTTCAGGTCGGTGATGATGTTGACGACGCCCGGCGGGAAGATGTCGGCCATCAGCTCGCCGAGGCGCAGTGTGGTGAGCGGAGTGGTTGGAGCGGGTTTGATCACCAGCGTGTTGCCGGCCAGCAGGGCGAAGGGCAGCTTGAACGCGATGATCAGAACCGGGAAATTCCACGGAACGATCGCCGCGACAACGCCCAGTGGACGGCGGTGCATCTCGACCCGTCGCGTCTCGCTGTCCTCCAGGATGCGGGGCGCCAATTCGAACGAGGCCATCCGACGGATGAAGAACTCGGCGTAGGCGATTTCGGCGGTCGCCTCGGCGAGCGGCTTTCCCTGCTCCTGGGTCAGGATACGCGCGAGATGTCCGGTATCAGCTTGGACGGCGTCGGCCAGCTTGAGCAGCATCGCCCTCCGATCGTCGATGGTCGTCGCCGCCCAGGCTGGAAAGGCGGCTTTCGCCGCGGCCACAGCCTCGTCGAGTTGCGCTGCGGAGGCGCGCGGACAGGACGCCAGAACGGTCTCGGTCGCCGGATTGATGACATCCATCATGTCCGCGCCATCGACCAAACGGCCGCCGACGAGAAGTTTGTAGCCCGACATGCGTTCCCCACCCCATCGGCCCGCCGTTTCCACCGGATGGTGACAACGGGCCGTCGTTGTTGCCTCTTGATGGATCAGATTTGGTGCAGCGCATCATGACGACACGCTGTACTGAGCTGTGTTTGGATCTGCGTCCGCTCAAGGAAAGATCTTGGCCAGGCGGACCTGAATGAAGGTCGCCTGCTTCGTCCCGTTCTCCACCGTCAGATCACGGCCGATCATGGCCTGGACCTGGAAGGTCGGCTCCGGGAAGTAGGCGATGGCCAGACGCCCGTAGCTCGTGCCCTGCGAGTTTCGAAGCGAGACCTGCTGGAAGCTCTGATTGCCGCCGAGACGCCCGCCGAAGCCACCCGCGACTTCCAGGGCTGGAGTGATCTTATATCGGAGGTAACCCTGCAACTCGTACTGGGGAGCCTGTGAGAGCTTCCCGATTCCGTTCAGATTGTACCGATCGTTGTCGGAGTAGAACGAGACGTCGGCGATGAAATCGAACGACCAGACTGGATTGAAATGCTTGACATAGGCGGTCTGGAGGACGCCCTGCCAACGATTCGAACCGAAATTAAGTTGCCTGTTCTCGTCGTAAGCCCCCGTCGGCGCGATCAGGAACGGAGTGATCGCGAAGACGTCCTTGAACTCGGTATCGAGCTTGAACTTGATCGGAGCCGTCAGGATGATGTCCCCGATGCCGCCCGGCGACCCGAGCGGCGCCAGGACGCCCCCCGTCGAGATCGCCCCGACCGGGAGGAGAAATTGCGGGTCGATCGTGACGTTGGGGGCGATCTCGTAGACGTGCAGAAGACGGATGATCCCGACATTCGTGTCGAGCTTCGCGTCCGACGTCGTCTTGGTTCCGCGGCTGTAGGCTTCGTTCCCCTGGCCGAACTGGTAGTAGAGAAGGCCGATCGTGGCTCCGGATGGGAACTGCTCATAGTCTCCCGGATTGATCTCGAGAGCAGCGGCGCTGAAACTCATAGCAATGCCGGCAGAAAGTGCTGCCAAGCCAAATCCGAATTTGCTTTTGATCATCAGCCCCGCGCCCCATTTTTTAGGATTTGCGAGCGGCTGAGCTTCCGGATTTTCCGTCGATGGTCTTTATCCAAGACCGTCATTCGGTGTTCGATTCCTGCTTTACCTCCCTTCGGACATTCGGATCAGCGCGATCGTTGCAATTCGGGCGCACGGCTGCGCGACGGTCCGCCCGCCGGGCGAGGCTATTTCTGAGCTGACGCGCGCAGCTGGGCGGGGGTCACCCTGAGCGCCTTGCGGAAGGCGCGCGTGAAGTTCGCCTGCGAAGAAAAGCCCGTCGCGGCGGCGATCTCGGCGATCTGTGTATCCTCGTTGAGGAGACGATCCTTGGCCCAATCTAACCGGCGTCCGCTGACGTAGTCGTAGGGAGTCCGTCCCGTCGCGGCGCGGAAGCTGCGCGTGAAGTGCGCCACGCTCATGCATGCGACGGCAGCGAGATCCGCGACCGTGAACTCGTCGAACAGGTGAGCCGTGATAAAATCTTCAACCCGTCCAAGGCGCCGCCTGTCGAGGGGCTTATCGGCCGTCTCCCTCTGCCGGACCTTCACCGACGAGAAGCGATGGACAAGGTGGGCCGACAAGGCGACGCCGAGGGACTCGATCAGGAGGCTTCCGGCCGGGCTCTGACACTCCATCTCCTGAAGAACTCGGCCCACAACGTGATCGATGAATGCGTCCTGCGGGATGACGTCATAACGCAACTCGACCAGCGCAGGATCGACGTTGAGATCGCGCAGCATCGTCTCCTCGAATGGACGAGCCGGCAGAAAGATGTGGAGACAGTCGACCATCGGGTCAGAGATGTTGATGTATTCCTCTTCGATCCCTGCCGGACAGACCCAGATCGTTCCGCGATGGCCATGGGTCCGCTGACGTTGGCCGCTGCCGATCCGGTCCACGAAAGTTCGACCTTCCAGCAGCACCGCGATCTCGGTGTCCCGAGGCGTGAGGGCCGGGAGTTCCCCAGGCATATGGCTCCACCGCTCCGCGTGAAGCTGCGTCCAGCCTAGACCGTTCGACGTGTCGAGCAGCCGGCCTGTCACATACTTGTCAACGGAGTGCCCGCGCACGGATCCGCCTCCCTCCGGTTTTCAACGATTCCATCATAGAAGCACATCGCGCGCCAGAGCGACGGGTTGGCCCTGACTTCGCCGCTAGAAAGGGAGGATCGCAATCAGGGAATAGGAAGCCGCAGTTTTCGATAAAGCCCCCTGCCCGAACCGTTGGCAATGTGGAGGAGTAGTCATGAATTGTGCAGCGGGAGAACGGATATGGCTCGCGAAGTCGTCATCGGGGCGTGCCCGCACGACTGTCCCGACACCTGCTCGATCCTGACGACTGTCGAGGACGGCAAGGCGATCGCGGTGCGGGGCAACCCGGACCATCCCTTCACCAAGGGTCGCCTGTGCGTGAAGGTGAACGATTACCAGAACCGGGTCTATAGCGACCAACGCGTCCTCTATCCGCTCAAGCGCGTCGGCCCCAAGGGCAGCGGGCAATTTACACGGATCTCTTGGGACGAGGCGATGGAGACAATCGCCGGGCGCTGGAAGGCGATCATCGCCGAGAGTGGGGCGCAGTCGATCCTGCCCTACAGCTATCTCGGTACACAGGGCATCATCAACGGTCTCAACGTCGGCGATCCGCTGTTCAACAAGCTCGGCGCAACCGTTTGCGAGCGGACCTTCTGCGACTCGGGCGCCTGCACAGCATATATGATGACGATCGGGCATACACCCGGCGTCGATCCCGAAAGCTTCGTTCATTCGAAATATATCGTGCTGTGGGCCTGCAACACGCTCAGCACGAACTCACACCATTGGCCGTTCATCGAGCAAGCCAAGCGCAACGGCGCCAAGCTCGTGGTGATCGACCCCGTCCGCACCCGAACGGCGAAGCTCGCCGACTGGCATATTCCGATCCGTCCGGGAACCGACGGTGCCCTGGCACTCGCGATGATGCACATCATCATCAAGGAGGGGCTGATCGACCGGGACTACATCGATCGACACACGATCGGTTTCGATGAGCTGGCCGAACGTGTCGAGCAGTACACTCCCGATTTCGCCTCCGCTGAGACGGGCATCCCCGTCGAGGACATCCTGAAGCTGACCCGTGAATACGCGAGGACGCCCCCCGCCGTGGTGCGCATCGGCGTGGCGGTGGAGCGCCATGCGGGCGGTGGCCAGACAGTGCGGGCGATTGCCTGCTTGCCGGCGCTGATCGGCGCGTGGCGGCACGTCGGCGGCGGACTCCTGCAGCTCCCGATTTGGGCGTTCCCCGTGGATTGGGGCAAGATGATGCGGCCGGACCTTCAGCCCGCCTCCATGCGCGTGATCAATTCCTGGCAACTCGGACCGGCCCTGACCGGCGAGTTGCCTCTCGACCCGCCGATCCGCTCCCTGTGCGTCTACAACGCGAACCCGATGGCGATGGTCTCGCAGCAGGTTGCGATCGAGAAGGGGCTCGCCCGCGAGGATCTGTTCACGGTGGTAAGCGAGCACTTCCTGACGGATACCGCGCGCTACGCCGATATTGTGCTCCCGGCCACAACGCAGCTCGAACAGAAGGACATCATGTTCTCCTGGGGGCACCTCTACCTGTCCTACAACAATCAAGCTATCGCCCCTCTCGGGGAAGCCGTACCGAACACCGAGCTGTTCCGCCGTCTCGCCCGGGCCATGGGCATCGACGATCCCTTCTTCTTCCGCTCGGATGACGAGATGATCGAGGCCTCGATGGACTGGTCGAGCCCCGTGCTGGCCGGGATCACCCTCGATGAGCTCAAGCAGAAGGGGTACATGCGACTGACGATGGCTTCGGCCGACGATTGGGCGCCCCATCGCGACGGCAACTTCCCCACGGGGTCCGGCAAGTGCGAGTTCAAGGCGAGCTTGGCGGCCGGTGGCAACTTCGTCGTGCCGCTGTTCCGGCAGGGCTATGGCGGCGATCAGGCCGGCGAGCCGGTCGATGCGCTGCCCCACTATGTGGCCCCGAACGAGAGCCCGCGCACGGCGCCTGCGCTGGCCGAACGCTTTCCGCTCAGCCTGATCTCGCCTAAGAGCCACGCCTTCCTCAACTCGAACTTCGCCAATCTGCCTTCCCAGGTCGCGCTAGCCGGGGAGCAGCAGGCGGTTCTTCTCCATCCCGACGATGCGAATAGGCGTGGGATCGCGGCTGGGACCCCGATCCGGGTGTTCAATGAACGCGGCGCCTTCGAGGCCTTCGCGACCCTGTCACCCGAGGTGATGCCCGGCGTCGTTGTCGCGCCTGCAGGCTACTGGCAGCGCTCCAACCAGCGCGGGCCGACCGTCCATGCCCTGACGCCGCCCGCCTTCGCCGATCTCGGCCGCGCCCCGACCTTCTCGGACATGCTGGTGGAGGTGGCTGTCGCCTGACGGCCGCCACGCGCCCGCTCCCTTCCCATCGAGGTTTTGTCGACATGGCCTATGTGGTCACGGATTCCTGTCGAGGCTGTCGCTATACGGAGTGTGTTACGGTTTGTCCGGTCGAATGCTTTCATCTCGATGAAAGTATGACCTACATCGACCCTGAAAACTGTATCGATTGCGGCGGTTGCGCGCCGATCTGCCCTGTGGGGGCGATTCATCCATCCTGGCAGATGCCGGCGGGCAAGGCGGAGTGGATCGAGATCAACAAGGTACGGGCCGCCGAGACCCCCGTGATCGCGGCGAAGATTCCCCCGCTTCCCGGGGCCGACGAG
Source organism: Methylobacterium sp. C33D (assembly GCF_053345825.1). NCBI lineage: Bacteria > Pseudomonadati > Pseudomonadota > Alphaproteobacteria > Hyphomicrobiales > Methylobacteriaceae > Methylobacterium > Methylobacterium sp. C33D. The sequence continues at coordinate 123,646 of NZ_JBKFAV010000017.1, read as the reverse complement.
CAGGCGAAGCGGCTGGCATCATGACCGAACCCCATCGCATTGCCGTCGTCGGAAGCGGACCGGCGGGATTCTACGTGACGGAGGCGCTGCTGCGATCGGGCGTGCCGCTGGCTGTCGATCTCTTCGAGCGCCTGCCTGCTCCGTTCGGACTGGTTCGCTTCGGGGTCGCTCCGGACCACCCGAAGCTGAAACAGGTGGTCACGGTGTTCGACCGGATCGCGGCCATGCCCGGCTTTCGTTTCATCGGCGGGGTCGAGGTCGGCGCGGATCTCAGCGTCGCCGATCTCTCGGCTTCGTATCACGCGGTCATCCTGGCGAACGGCGCGTCCCTCGACAGGCGCCTGGATATTCCCGGCGAGGATCTCCCCGGAAGCCATGGGGCGAGCGCCTTTATCGGCTGGTACAATGGCCACCCCGACGCGGCCGACCTGTCATTCGATCTCTCCGCCGATCGGGCGGTGGTGATCGGCCACGGTAACGTGGCACTCGATGTCGCCCGGATCCTACTCAAGACCCCCGATGAATTGAAGCACACCGATATCGCCGCACACGCGCTCGACGCCTTGGCCGAGAGCCGGATCCGTGAGGTTCAGATCGTCGGGCGAGGTGGGATCGAGCGAGCCCGCTTCTCGACGAAGGAACTCATGGAGTTCGATGAGTTGGCCAAGTGCGAGACCACGCTCGACCCTAGCGACTTTCCGCACGGTTTGCCGGATCTCGAACCCTCGGCATCCGCTGAAACGCAAGCCAACGCGGCGCTTCTACGCCGCTTTGCAGAGGCCGGGGCCGATGCGACGAAGTGGCGGAGTTGCATTATTCGCTTCGGTCTGGAGCCCTTCTCTCTTCTCGGCGGGAGCCGGATGGAGCACATCCAGTTCCGTCGGTTCGGCTCGGACGATCGGGTCATCATCGATTGCGGGCTCGTCATTTCCAGCATCGGGCGGCGAACGGCCCCGGTGCCGGGCGTCCCCTACGACGCGAAGGCCGGAATCCACGCGAATGACGGTGGCCGCGTGCTCGCGGACGGCGTGCCGGTACCGGGTCTCTACGCCTGCGGCTGGAGCAAGCGCGGCCCTCAGGGCACGATCGGGACGAACCGGGCTTGCGGCGTGGAGACCGCAGGGGCCGTCCTCGCCGATCTCGCGGCCTTGCCGAGGCCGCTGCAGGACGCGGACGCCCTGGTGCGGCGGCTTGCGGCGGCCAAAGGCCAGACCGTCGATTACGCGGCTTGGCGCCGAATCGACGCGGCGGAGCGGAGACGTGGCCAAGCGGTCGGGAAGCCGCGGGAAAAGTTCGTGACGCTGGGCGAGATGCTCGCCGTCGCGGACGAGGCGGCCTGACATGGCGCAGGCTGAAAACCCCGGACCTTGTAGCCTCATCGACCGCTTCGGCCGGCGGGTGAGTTATCTGCGCCTGTCCGTGACCGACCGATGCGACCTCAGGTGCGTCTACTGTATGGCGGAGGACATGACCTTCCACTCCCGGAAGGACATCCTCACCCTGGAGGAATTGGCGCGGCTGGCCCGGTTGTTCATCGCCCGTGGCGTCGACAAATTACGGATCACCGGCGGCGAACCGTTGGTCCGTCAGGGCATCATGGACCTGTTCTGGTCCCTGTCCGGATCCCTGAACGATGGGGCGCTGCGCGAACTGACTTTGACGACGAATGGGACGCAGCTCTCCCGCTTCGCCGACGATCTGGCCCGCGTCGGCGTCCGCCGGATCAACGTCTCCCTCGATACGCTCGATCCTGAGCGCTTCCGGCAACTGACCCGCGGTGGCAGCCTGACCCGGGTTCTCTCGGGCATCGAGGCGGCCCGTGGGGCGGGCTTGGCGGTCAAGCTCAATGCGGTCGCGCTGAAGGACGGGATGGAAGGGGAGATCCACGACCTCATCGCCTTCGCCCACGACCGAGACATGGCTTTGAGCCTGATCGAAACGATGCCGCTCGGCGATGTCGGGGCCGACCGCCTCGACCAGTATCTTCCCCTGGATCACCTGCGTCGGCGCATTGAATCGCGCTGGACTTTGATCGACGTACCCATGCGCAGTGGTGGTCCGGCCCGCTACGCCCGGGTGGTCGAGACGGGCGGCCTGATTGGCTTCATCACACCGCACACGCACAACTTCTGCGCCGATTGCAATCGCGTCCGCGTAACCGCAACTGGCACATTACATACCTGCCTAGGACACGAAGATGCGACTGATCTCAAAGCCGTGTTGCGAAGTGCAGGTTCAGATGACGAGGTCGTCCGCGTCATCGACGCCGCGATTGGCCGGAAGCCGATTGGACATAACTTTGTCCTCAGCGGCGGCGCATCGCCCACGATAGCCCGTCGAATGTCGGAAACCGGCGGCTGACTTGAAAGAGGCAGGCGATCCACCAATCAATTTTTTTCGAATGCTTTTATCTTAATAATGCTTGGCGGCGTATGGTATTTCATATTGTAATTGGCTAAAAAAATATTTTATATATGCCAAAAGCGCTATATGCATTTGGATCAATAGATGAGCTGACATTACAGCAGTTTGTCTTTCTCTAATTACAATTCCGTCCTTTAAAATCATTGAGATGCTAGGTTGTCGATTTAATTCTTGAAAAAATAATTAATATATTTTGACAATAATAGGTAAATTATCGATTATCACACTGTCTGCGGCCAGGAATGTTGATGTTCATGTGCTTCTACAAACTAGCACATATCGTTCTACAGATAAGGCCCTGAGTCTTTTCTAGAGTAAGGCTGACGCACTCTGGATCGATCAGAACATGTCTACATCTTTGACAATTTTTCTGCGAACCGGAACAGCCGCTTACGGCCATTTCCAGCCCGCTGGAATGTGCCTCTGGATGACCGGGGTGGGTGGATTTCTGCCGGTCTGCTTTCGGGCGGGGGATGCATCCAAGCGGACATAGCCACGGGCCGTGAACCGCTCACGATCCACAGTGGATACGGACTCGTCATGGCATGGGGTCGAGATCAGGTCCTACACCTGCCGCTCGATGGGGGTAGCAGCAGGAGGCAAGCCAACACACCACCGACCGCTGCGGTGGCGGCTGAACCGAAGGGCCAAGCGAAGCCGACGACGTTCAAGCCCACGGGCGTCAGGGTACCGAGCATGGCCACGCCGAGCGCGAACCCCGCCTGCCGCGCGATCACCGTCAGGGCCGAGGCCATGCCGCTGGCCTCCGGCGGCGCGAGCGCGATCACCGCACCGGAGAGTTGCGGATGGGACAGTGCGGCCCCAATCCCGATCAACGCCATCCCAGCGAATGTGCAGACACGGGCACCTGGCCCCACGAGCGCCGACAGAGCGAGCAAAGCCCCACCGAGAGCGATCAGCCCCATCGCCACCGTGAAAAGCCATCGCCAACCCAGGCGCGGCACAAGGTGGCCTCCGAACGGCGGCACGAAGAGCATCGGCAAAGTCGCAGTCAGCATCGCCAGTCCGACCGCCTCGGCGGTCCAGCCGAAGGCGGTGCCCAGGTATAGGGGCAGGTAGACGAGGACCGACCAGTAGCCCACCGAGACAGCGATCAGCAGCGCAGTCACGCCGATCATGGGGCGGCTGGTCAGAAGGGCCGGGTCGAGCATCGGCCGCGCCTGTCGGCACTGGCGGATGGCGAACCATACGCCGAAGGCGGCCCCCACCCCCAACCCGCTCGCCATTCGCAAGGGGGCATGGCGAGCCTCCAAAATCGCCTGGATGATCAGTCCCAGCGCGATAGTCAGGATCGCGACCCCGGGCCAATCCAGCGGTTTGTCCGTGCCACCGCGCAACTCGGCCACGAGACGTGGCACGGCGAGCGCGATCAGGGCGCAGAAGGGTAGGTTGGCGAGAAAGATCCAGCGCCAGCCCAACCCGGTACCAATCATGCCGCCTAGGCTCGGCCCAAGCGCCATGGCGACCCCGGAGGCCACGCCGGCAATTCCAAAAGCGCGTGCGCGCGCTTCCGGCTCTATGAACGCGGTCGCGATCGAAGCGAAGCCGCCGGTCACGAGGAAGGCCGCGGCGGCCCCCTGTGCCGTGCGGGCGGCCAGGAAGACCGGGCTGTTCCAGGCGAGGCCGCAGGCGAGGGACGCTACGAGGAAGGCTGCATTGCCGACCAGGAGCATGCGGCGGCGGCCGAAGCGGTCGGCCATGGCTCCCGCGACGAGCAGCGTCGCGGTGAAGGCCAGGCTGTAGGCGTCGATGATCCAGGCCCAGTTCGTTATCGGGATGCTGAGGGTCGTGCCGATTGAGGGCAGGACGACCACGACCGAGGTCACGTCGAAGTTCGTCAGGGCGGCGGCGAGGCCAATCGTGGCCGCGGTTAAGCGGCTCCGGTTGGTCAAAGCGCCATGTTCGGTGTTGTGCGGCATCGCCTTGGGGTGAGGCAGAACCCGCCTCTGCAGCAAATGAGCATTGCTCCGCCCCGCATGAATGCATTTAATGCGGTGTGTCGCCCCGGATGCCCCCCTTCGCCGCCTTACTCGCCTTCGAGGCAGTGCTGCGGCATGGCAGCATGACGCTGGCCGGAGACGAACTCAGGCTGACGCAGAGTGCCGTCAGCCACCGTATTCGGGCCCTGGAGGATTACTTCGGCGTTGCTCTGCTTGAACGCCTCAATCCAGGCCTACGCGTCACCGAGGCGGGTGCGCGGCTAGCTCAGGAACTCGGCCCGGTGCTGGGTACATTGGCAGGTATGCGACGGCGGATCGCGGAGCAGTCAGGACAACGTGTGTTCCGGCTTGGCCTCAGCACGCCCCTACTGGCTTGGTGGCTTTCGTCGCGCCTCCCGGCTTTGTGCGGTGCCTTCCCAGCCCTTTCCGTCGAGGTCGTGACCTGGGACACGATGACCGAAGCTGCGCGCGCCGATGTCGATCTTGCCCTGCTTTGGCTGCCTTACCCAGGCAATGCGGAGGGGGCCTGCGAGCTGCCATTCCCGATCGAGAGCGTCTTTCCCGTTGCCGCGCCGTCGCTGCTGACGGGTAGCGGCCCGGATCGAGACTGGCGGGCACTGCCGCTTCTCGCGAAAGGCCGGCGGGGCGAGCAAACGGGGCGGGAATGGTCCTGGGCAACGTGGCTGCGTGGCAGCACCGGGCATGAGGCGATCCGCTTCCGCGACATCGGCAGCTCGCTTCAGGCGGCGGTGGACGGCAATGGTGTAGCCCTAGCGCGCTCGCTGCTCGCTGCGGATGCGGTGCGGCACCGGCGTCTGATACGTCTAACTGGACCCAAGGAGGTGCATACCTGCTCCAGGATGCAGATCGCCCGATGGCGTGACCCCCAGGATCGCACCGCCGAGCACATGAGCGCATGGCTCGTTGCATCGGCAGAGCAGGCGATCGCTGGCAACGGCCAAGGGATAGGGGAAATGGCTTAACACGAGGGTCCCGACGCCAAGGGGCTCGGTCCGCTTTCCACGTCGAGCCAAAGTCGCCGGACAGTTGACGCACGACCGCTTTTGGAGAGCGCCCGCAGCGGGCGGAGTGACTGGGTTGGGTCGGTAGGAGTCTGACCGCTTTTCCAGCAACCCCTCTTCGAGGCAAGCCAATCACATTCGACCGGACTTCGCCACGACGGACAGCTGTCATGTATGAAGTTTTACGATGATTTATGTAAATTTTTCGTGACATTATATAAATGTTGTAATACAAATTGTCAAATACTTTTCATTGCTCGATATTTATTTGGAGAAATACCATGCCAGCGTCGAAAAGCACGAGTAAAAGAACTTATTTCCGAAAATCCGAGCAGATCCGAAATGCCGCTCACCGGATGCGCGGTATCGGTGAGGTAATGTTCCGCAAGGTTCCGGCGAAGGCGGTCTACGATGTCGGCGAAGCTCGTGTTCTCCTCAGCGAGACGCCGCTGAAGCGTCCATCGCGGAATGCCCAGCGTGTCACTGGCGTGCTGGAGGGAGAGATCCCGGACGCTGAGATTGGACCGCACATAGGCCCGGAGGCGCCCCTGCAACGACGGTGTCTCGCCGGCCATTCCCATCTGCATGATCGTCGCGCACAACAGGTCGAGAAGCGGCAGGTTCGCCTCCGGCATGGCCTGCGCAGCCTGATCGTGCCGGAAGACCAAAGCGTTGGTGTCCTGCCCGAACAGGACCGGTGCCCCGAAGGCCTCTTCGATGACCCGATAATCCTCGGTGCGGGCGTGTTCGAGGTAAACCTCCTGCGGGCACCACTCGACCCCAGCCCCGTGCCGGAAGACATTGACGTACATCCCAAGCGTCACGACGGCATCCTGCTGACGATCTGCGATCCGGGGAGAGCGGATCGCGTAAGTTAGCCGGTACACCCCGTTGGCGTTGAGCAGGCGCGTAGTGGTTTCCTCCTGATGGTAGCCGAAATAAGTGGCGAGATTCTCGGCCGCTGCAAGCAACGTTGGTGACGACAGCGCGATGTGGCCGATCAACCCCAGCATCTCCGGCTTGAACTGTTGGCCGTAGCGCAGGCCGAGGGTGGGATCGTGGGACCGGTGCGCCGCCAATTCGAGAATGTCGCAGTATTGGCGAAGGCCGATCTGAGCTGTCGGGGATGCCAATTTTTCCGGATCGAGAGCGACCCGATCGAATAGGCTTTCGGCGCAGACGCGGTTGGTTTCGAGAAAGGAGCCGAGGCCCGTGGCGGCTGAGGCGAACACCCTTGCTCTGGGGGCGGCTTGGCTAGGGCTATCGATGCGGGCCATCACCTGAACTGCCGTCTCCGCGACGCATGCCATCGTACTCAGAGTATGCGCCGCAAATTTGTTGCCAAGTGTCAAAAGTTTGTGTCGCCCGGTCGATCCTTAGCCGGCGTCAGAATTTAGGATGGAACTCGACTCTCCTGCCTCCTTGCGGAGGTTCAAATTGTCGAACCGGGATCGGGCGCCGTAGACACGGCGCCGCCCGCTCGACGCACGGAGTGACGAACCGGTGGCCTATCGATGCGATCTCGGAGGCGAGCGTCATCGCTTCCCCGACCTGAAGGCGGTCCTCGCGGCCGCGTCGCCGCTCCGATCCGGCGACGAGTTGGCAGGGCTCTCCGCAGGCAGCGACGCCGTGCGGGTTGCCGCCCGCACCATCCTTGCTGACCTGCCGCTGAAGACGTTTCTCAACGAGGCCGTGGTGCCCTATGAGGACGACGAGGTCACACGCCTCATCATCGACAGCCACGACGCTGCCGCCTTCGCTACGGTCTCCCATCTGACAGTGGGCGGGTTCCGCGATTGGTTGCTCGGCCAGGAGGCCGACACGGTGGCGCTGGCCGCCCTGGCGCCGGGGCTCACGCCGGAGATGGTCGCTGCCGTCTCGAAGCTGATGCGCCTTCAGGATCTGGTGGTCGTTGCGCGCAAATGCCGGGTGACGACGGCCTTCCGCACCACCATCGGCCTGCCAGGCCGGCTCGCGACCCGCTTGCAACCCAACCATCCGGCCGACGACCCGCGTGGGGTCGCCGCCTCGGTCATCGATGGGCTGCTTTACGGCGCGGGCGACGCCGTCATCGGCATCAACCCCGCCTCGGACGATGTCGAGACCGCGATCGCCCTCACCACGATGCTGGACGAGATGCGCCAGCACTACGAGATCCCGACCCAGACCTGCGTCCTGACCCATGTCACGAACGCGATGGCGATCATAGAACGCGGCGCTCCGGTCGATCTTGTATTCCAATCCGTCGCCGGCACCGAAGCGGCCAATCGCGGCTTCGGTATTGACCTCGCTCTGCTGGCCGAGGCGCACGACGCCGCAAGGGGCCTGAAGCGGGGCACGGTCGGCGACAACGTGATGTACTTCGAAACCGGCCAAGGCGCTGCGCTCTCGGCTGACGCCCACCATGGCGTGGATCAGCAGACCGTGGAGGCGAGGGCCTACGCGGTAGCCCGCGCCTATCAGCCTCTCCTCGTCAACACGGTGGTCGGCTTCATCGGGCCGGAATACCTCTACAACGGCAAGCAAATCACCCGCGCTGGCCTGGAGGACCACTTCTGCGGCAAGATGCTCGGTCTGCCGATGGGCTGCGACGTCTGCTATACCAATCACGCCGAGGCAGATCAGGACGACATGGACGGGCTGATGCTAGTCCTCGCCCAGGCGGGCTGCAGCTTCCTCATCACTGTCCCCGGCTCCGACGACGTCATGCTCAATTACCAGAGCTTGTCGTTCCACGACTTGCTCACCCTGCGCTCGCTGCTCGGGGTGCGGGCCGCCCCCGAATTCGAGGCGTGGCTCGACCGGATGGGTATGGCGGCACCGGACGGCCAAGCCCGCCTCCTCGACGCGCCGGACCCCTCGCTGGCCCGCCTGTTCGATCAGGGAAGTATCGCGCGATGAGGCCGGATCCGGACAAGCGCGCCGACATCTCAGCCCGCACCGACCTCTCCCAGGAGGACCGCTGGGTGGCCCTGCGACGGGCGACGCCCGCCCGGATCGGTCTCGGCCGGACCGGCGATGCCTTGCCGATGAGGCCGATGCTCGACTTCCAACTCGCCCACGCGCAGGCGCGGGATGCCGTTCATGCCGCCCTAGACATCGAAGCCCTGGGCGCCGCTCTGGCGCCCCTCCCGGTCCTTCGCGTCCACAGCGCGGCGCCGGATCGCGCCACCTACCTGCGGCGCCCCGATCTGGGTCGCCGGCTCGATAACGCCTCCGTTGCGACGCTGGAGGACGCGGCCGAAACACAAGGGCGGGGCTACGACCTCGTCTTCGTCGTCGCGGACGGGCTCTCGGCTACCGCCATCGCGAACCATGCCGCGCCGGTGATCCGCGCCTGCCTCGCCCATCTCGACAGCTACCGCGTCGCGCCGATCGTCCTAGCAGAACAGGGTCGCGTCGCTCTCGGGGACCCGGTGGGCGAGCGTCTCGAAGCCAAGGTAAGCGTGGTGCTGATCGGCGAGCGGCCGGGCCTCAGCGTCGCCGACAGCCTCGGTCTCTACCTGACCTACGAGCCTCGCCCCGGCCGGCGGGATTCGGAGCGGAACTGCATCTCGAACGTGCACGGCCGCGGCGGCCTGACGCCGGACCTCGCGGCGAGCAAGATGGCGTGGTTCGTGCGGGAGGCCCTGCGGCGCGGCCTCACCGGCGTCGCTCTGAAGGACGGGATCGAGGAAGCTTTGCTAGAAGGCAAGGTGAGCGACAATCCTGGCCGATCATAGCGGTATGAGACCGGCTCCCGAGGAGGAAGAGGTGATGCAAGACGTTGGCCTTAACAAGAGTCTTAATGCGTTTCACCTCTGGGGTATCGCCGTCGGGCTAGTCATTTCGGGCGAATACTTCGGATGGAGCTATGGATGGGCCAATGCCGGCACGCTCGGCTTCCTGATCACGACGGCCGTCGTGGCGGCGATGTATATTGCGTTCATCTTCAGCTTCACCGAACTCACCACGGCGATCCCGCAGGCGGGCGGCCCCTTCGCGTATAGCCGCCACGCTTTCGGCCCCCTCGGCGGCTGCATCGCCGGCTACGCGACCTTGATCGAGTTCGTCTTCGCGCCGCCTGCCATCGCGCTGGCGATCGGCGCCTATCTCAACGTTCAGTTCCCCGGGCTCGACCCCAAGCACGCGGCGCTCGGCGCCTACCTCGTCTTTATGGCCCTCAACATCGTCGGGGTGCAGATCGCCGCGACCTTCGAGTTGTTCGTCACCATCCTGGCGGTGATCGAACTCCTGGTCTTCATGGGTGTCGTCGCCCCCGCCTTCGACCTTGCGAACTTCACCGCCCATGGCTGGGCGGGTGATAGCACCTTCAGCATGGCGGCGTTCGGCGGCATGTTCGCCGCCATCCCCTTCGCCATCTGGTTCTTCCTGGCCATCGAGGGCGTGGCCATGGCCGCCGAGGAGGCCAAGGATCCAAAGCGGACCATTCCGATCGCCTACATCACCGGCGTGCTGACGCTCACGGTGCTGGCCTTCGGCGTCATGCTGTTCGCCGGGGGCGTTGGGGACTGGCGGACCTTGAGCAATCTCAACGATCCGCTGCCCCAGGCCATGAAGGCCGTTGTCGGGACCTCCAGCGGCTGGCTGCACATGCTGGTGTGGCTGGGCCTGTTCGGCCTCGTGGCCTCCTTCCACGGCATCATTATGGGCTACTCGCGCCAAATCTTCGCCCTGGCCAGGGCCGGATTCTTGCCCGCGGCCCTCGCCCGTGTGCATCCCCGCTTCCGCACGCCCCACCTCGCGACGCTCGCGGGCGGCACCATCGGTATCGCGGCGATCTATAGCGATAGCCTCGTCACCATCGCGGGCCAGTCGCTTACCGCCAGCATCGTGACGATGGCGGTGTTCGGCGCCCTGGTCATGTATGGCATGAGCATGGCGAGCCTGTTCCGGCTCCGCCGCCGTGAGCCGAACCTCGCCCGGCCCTACCGGGCGCCGTTCTATCCCTTCGCGCCCGCCTTCGCCCTCGCGTTGGCCGCAATCTGCTTCCTCGCCCTGGTGATCACCAATCCGCTGATCTTCGTCCTCTTCCTCGCCGTGATGGCGCTGGCCGTGGCAGCGAGCCTCGTCGCGCGTCAGGGCGGCAGGGAGGCCGTCGCGGATGGGGGCGCTTCCGTGTGAGCGCCGCTCCAACCCGCCCCGGCACCGCCGCCTCATCGCGCCACCGTGTTCAGCGGACCGCGATCACGCCCCGCCCTTCCCCACTGGGTACCAACAACGCCATGACCGACATCTTCCCCCCGTCATCCCTTAAGCGCCGCGGCTTCCTGGGCAGCCTCATGCTAGCGGCCGCGGCCGCAGGCTCCGCGACGACGACCGCCAGGGCCGCCGGTCAGACCGGGGAGTCCGTGGGCCTCGACCGGGCGAAGTGGGCGCCGCGCAACCATGCCTGCGTCTCCCGGCTGATCGCGGAGCACGGCAACACGGCGCCGGGCTATGATCCCGCCCGGCGGCCCTACGCGGTGTTCGATTGGGACAACACCAGCATCATGAACGACTGCGAGGAGGCGTTGCTGATGCATCAAATCAACACGCTCTCCTTCAAGCTCACGCCGGCCGAATTCGGCGCGATCATCCGCCAGAACGTCCCGCCGGGGAAGTTCACCAACGACTACAAGAACGCAGCCGGCGCGACCGTCGATCTCGACTCGATCTGCGCTGACTTGGACGCCGACTACGCGCAGCTCCACGGCGCATACAAGGGATTGGCCGGGGCTCAACCGCTCGAAGACGTCATGAAGACGGACGCATTCAAGGATTTCCGCGCCAAGCTTTACTACCTGTACGAAGCCGTCAACGACACGCACGGCGTCAACGTCGGCTATCCGTGGGTGATCTATCTCCTCGCGAACATGACCGTCGCGGACGTGTCGCGCATCACCGAGGCGTCGAACGACCTCGCCCTTGGGGCCGGGCTCGTGAAGACGAAGTACACCAGTCCCGCCGAGCGGGCCGGCAAGGCCGGCATCGTCAGCGTCAGTCATTTCCACGGTATCCGGCTCTGCACCGAGATCGGCGGCCTGATGGACACGCTGCGCCGCCACGGCATCGACGTCTATGTCTGCACGGCCTCCCTCGAACACGTGGTCGCGGTCTTCGCGACCCAGCCGAAATACGGCTATAACGTCGCCCGCGACCATGTCATCGGCCTGCGTCTGGAAGAAGAGGGTTCGACCCTCAAGAACGCCTACCGCCAGGGCTGGCCGCTGGTCTGGGGGCCCGGCAAGACCACCGTAATCAAGCAGGAACTGGTGGCGAAGAAGGGTTACGGCCCGCTGCTCGTCGCGGGTGACAGCGATGGCGACTACGACATGCTCCGCGACTTCGCGGAGACGAAGCTCGGCCTCATCGTCAACCGGATGAAGAAGGGCAAGATCGGCGAGTTGTCGAAGGCGGCCGCCGACACCCTTAAGGACGAGACGCCCCGCTACCTGCTCCAGGGTCGCCAGGAATCGACGGGGAACTGGCTCCCACAGGAAAAGAGCATCAAGATCGGCAAGGCCGAGCCTCAACTGCTGGCTTGAGTATCGGTGAAGTGTGCCTGATGGTGCATTTCACATCGATCCTCAGGACATTGTGATATCCAAGTAATTTGGACAGCAGTTTCTGCTTCGTGACAGGCGGCGGCTCCTCACCATCGCTGCTGTCCTGTTCCTCTGTTTAGCCTCGCTTTCCTGCCAACCTAAGGTATAGCACGATTGAACGGGATTGGGGTGAGTGGTCGAGCTCGACCTTGTCCGCTTTGTGAAAGCTTCCGACGCAACCAGTTATGACTGGGCTGAGTCGCCAGCAGAACGTCTACGTTGCAAAGAACTCGACATTCCTGCAGCTGCGCCGGCCGCCTCATTCGTCCAGGAGGTGCAGGTAGCTCTCCTGCAAGCGAGCCATCTCAAGCGTGTTCTCCATCTCCTTGAGAACGCGCTCTGCGAAGGCCAGCGCCTCCGGTGGGCCAACAAGCCCCGCTACGATACGAGCCTGTTCATCGCGGCGTCTCTCCGCCTCGCGTATGAACTGGGATGCCCTCTGACGAGCTGTGCCCTGCTGGTCGCCCACGATCGCCTGTTGTCGCCCAACGCCCCCCGGCGCTCGACTCGGCTAGTACACGCGAACTGTTGCGCGCGAAAAGGCAGTGCCCTGCGGCGCAACACCACCGGACACGAGTCCGATTTCGGGAAACGCTGATGGCTCTCCGCTCGGCTGATATGGGTCGGAAGAAGATCGTCCGCTTTTCCCGCGGACCTTTTCCGAAGCGGACCGGCCGCTCTCGGCCAGATCTGGTCGACTGCTTCGGACCTGCTGCAGCCAAATGCAATCCTACAGCGCAAGCTGTGATGGCGGTGCAGCGAATTGGAAGCAATTGCATGCGCCTTCCGTCGCGGGCAACCCAAGGAGCAGCTTGGCCTCCCTAATGCACGGAGCACGCGCCTGATCTGGCAGCTAATTTGCGTCGTGAACCGGCCGACGGCGGTAATCGTACAATCATATACCGAAGCCATCGCACGTCTGCAGCAATCTACCGATCGCTTGCTCACGTCTCCCGGAGATCGTATGCCTCAATCTTGGTCGCCCATGCTCCATCGGCGCTCGATCCTGAAAGGCATCGCCGGCCTGGCGGTCGGCGCGCCGCTGGCGCCCTCGATCGCGCGCGCCGCGGGCCTCAAGACCGTCCGCTTCAGCGAGGCCGTCCACAACCTGGGCTACATCAACCTCTACGTCGGGATGCACGCCGGCATCTTCGAGAAGAACGGCCTCGCCATGCAGGTGAGTGCCGCCGGAGGCGACACGCAGACCTTCGCGGCTGTGCTGGGGGGCTCGGCAGATTTCGCCATCGGAGATCCCACGATGGTAGTGATCTCGCGCGAGAACGGCGGCCCCGGGATGGTCGTCGGGACCGTCGTTCAGCGGGCCCACTACTTCGCGGTCTCGAAGACGGTCGAGCCCTTCACCGACCCGAAAGGCTTCAAGGGCAAGCGGATCGCCACCTCGCCGGAGCCCAACACCAATTTCAGCGTCACCAAGCGGCTCCTCGAGAGCAACGGCATGAAGCTCGGCGCCGACGCGACGATCGTGCCGGTGAGCCCTGGAACCGAGATCGCTGCCATGCTCGCCGGCGCGGCCGACATCGCGGTCGCCTATCAACCCGGCGTCGCTCAGGCGGTGGCACAGGGCGCGAAAATCGTCTTCGATTTCTCGAACTACGTCGGGCCCTTCTGCAACACCGGGATCATGGTGCTGCCCGGCACGATTCAGCAGGCCCCCGAGACTGTGCAGGCTCTGGTGACGTCCTTCGAGGAGGCCGGACGCAAAACCTACAGCGATCCGGACTACGCCAAGAAGGTCGCGCGGCTGGAATTCCCGGATCTGCCGGGCGAGGTCGTGGATTCGGCAATCGACGCCGAGCTGAAGTACAAGATCCCGGCCTCCAGCGTCGTGACCGAGAAGGACGCCTGGGAGAGCCTGATGGGCATGCAAAAGTATCTTGGAAACATCAAGGGGACGCTCACTTTCGATCAGGTCGTCGACAATACGTTTGCCGACAAAGCCGCGAAGCGCGCCGGTTGACCGGCGCTCCCGTGTCCCAAGGTCCCCTGCCCGCCGCGCCCCACGTCGCACGCCCGCTTGCCGTAGAGCATCTCGCCAAGGCGTATAGGACGGGCGGCCGCCTCCTGCCGGTTGTCGGCGATCTCACCTTCGCGCTCGCCCGCGGAGAGATCGTCGCGATCGTGGGGCCCTCGGGCTGCGGGAAGACGACGCTCCTCAACGCCGTCTGCGGTCTCACGCCGGCGGACTCCGGCCGCATCCTCTGGAACGGTGTGCCCCTCGAGCGCCGCGGTCGCACGCCCAGCGGGATCGGTTACATGCTGCAGAAGGACCTCCTGCTGCCCTGGCGGACGGCCCTCGACAACGTGAAGCTCGGCACCGAACTGCGCGGGATGCCGCGCGGGCAAGCCGATGAGCGGGCGCGCGCGCTCCTCGACCAGCTCGGTCTGCACGGTTTCGCCGGGGCCTATCCCGCGACCCTGTCGGGCGGCATGCGCCAGCGCGTGGCGCTCGCCCGCACCCTGATCAACGATCCGGATGTCCTGCTGTTCGACGAGCCCTTCGCGGCGCTCGACTTCCAGACAAAGCTCCTGATCGAAGCCGACACGGTGCGGCTCGTGCGCGACGGGGCCAAGTCCGCGCTCCTGATCACGCACGACATCGAGGAAGCCGTCTCGATCGCCGACCGCGTCCTCGTGCTGAGTGGGCGGCCGACCACCGTCAAGGCCAGTTACGCGATCGACCTCGACTGTGCGCCCGACGACATGATCGGAGCCCGGGAGAGCGCCGGTTTCGGCGATTACGTCCGCCAGATCTGGGCCGATCTCGACATCCCACGCTCCACGCTCGGCCGCGCTGGGCAAGGCATCAGCCGTGCTGCAGCGAGGTCCTGAGATGTCGGATGCCGTGACCGGACCCGCGACCGTTGTCAGGACGAGCCGGGATGACCCGCCCGCACCGCCGCGCGACGGTGCGCGCCTGCGCTCAGGCGTGCTCGTTCTGCTCGTGCAGATCGTGCTCCTCGCGGCTCTGCTGACGGTCTGGGAATGGCAGACGCGCCTGAGCCCGCAATCAGCCTTCCTGTTCGGCTCACCCTCGGCCATCGGCCGGTTTCTCTGGCAGGGCCTCGCCGACGGCACGCTCCTGCGCGATGCCGGCGTGACGGCCCTCGAGACGGGGCTCGGGTTCCTCATCGGCAACGTCGTCGGCACGCTCGCCGGCCTGTCGCTCTGGTACTCGACCTTCGTGTCGCGGGTCGTCCAGCCCTTCATCGTCGCGATCGGCTCGATCCCGATCATCGCGCTCGCGCCGATCATCATCATCTGGTTCGGCACCGGGCTCGCCTCGAAGGTCGCGATGTCGACGCTCTCCGTCGTCGTGGTCGCCCTCGTGACCTCCTACAAGGGCGCGCTCGGCGTCGACCCGGACCAGATCAACCTGCTGCGGACTCTCGGCGCGCGGAAGCCGCAGATCTTCGCCAAGCTCGTCGTGCCGTCGAGCCTCGCCGACATCTTCGCCGGCCTGAAGCTCACCGTCGGCTTCGCGCTGATCGGCGCCATCGTCGGCGAGTTCATGTCCTCGTCCGTGGGCCTGGGCCATGCCATCTTCCAGGCGGGATCCCTCTACGCGATCCCGAAGGTCTTCGCCGCGCTGGTCGGCACGATCGCGCTGGCCCTCGTCCTGACCTTCCTGGTCGGCCGGGCCGAACGGCTGCTCATGCCCTGGCGGTATCATCTCTGACCCGCGCCACCCCTCAAGACCAACGCCATCGCCACCAGGAGCTCCATGTGACGCAGCGCATCAGCAAGCAGGGAACGATCAAGTACGCCCTCTCGGGCGACGAGCCCTTCGTGGCGACGATCGCACCGGGTGAGATCGTCACGGTCGAATGCGTGATCAACATCGGTGACGGCGTCATCAAGGAGCTCGGGCAGAATCTGACCGAAGCCGACGTCACCTTCCCGTTCGTGAACGGGGCGACGGGGCCGATCGAAGTCGCGGGCGCCAAGCCCGGCGACATGCTGAAGGTCGAGATCCTCGACATGGAGCTCGGCCAGCGCGGCTACAGCTCCCTCTGGCCCGGGCACGGCATGTTCCCGGACTGGGTGCGCCGCAAGGAATGGGGCATCCGGACCAAGGTCGTCGACGTGCACGACGGCCATATCATCTGGAACGACCGGCTCCGGCTGCCGGTGAAGCCGATGGCCGGCGTCATCGGCGTCGCGCCGGTCCACGGCGCGGTCCTCACGGTCGACAACGGCACGCATGGCGGCAACCTCGACGTTCAGGAGGTCACCACCGGCAACACGGTGATGCTGCGGGTGGAGAAGCCCGGCGCGCATTTCTTCATCGGCGATTGTCACGCGCTCCAGGGCGACGGCGAAGCCGTCGGCATGGGAGCAATCGAGATCGGCGCGAACGTCACCCTGCGGGTGAGCCTCGTGCCCGCACCGGCGCGACTCGGCCACCCGCGGATCGAGACGCCCACGCATCTCTGCACGCTCGGCTGCGCCCGCCCGCTTGAGGATGCGATGCGCATCGCCTTCGCCGACATGATCTACTGGCTCGCCGACGAGTGGAACATCCCTGAGCCGGAGGGTTACCTGCTACTTGCGCAGATCGCCGAGGCGCGCTGCACACAAATGGTCAATCCGAAATACACGTACATCTGCAAGGTGCCGAAAGCGATCCTTGCCGCTTTCGGATAAAATTGGAGTACATTGGTTCCAGCGCCCAGGTCTAGCCAGTTGAAGCCTGCCCACTTGCCCGGCCATCTTTCTCAGAAGCAGACTGGCGGCGTGCTGCCAGACTATGCCATGCCCGATGGCAGACGATCGCAAAACCGGCCGTTCAGCTTTGCGCCCATCTCGGCTGCTCAGCCGCGTCTCGCGGATTCTCCGAAGTGGTCGCTGTGGCAGCACAGCTTGTGTGTCTCAGCCTCGTCCATTGCTGCCGAACAGTAGTCCGCGGCCGAATCCCGAGATTAGACTTTACTCAGCAATGAGCCAGAACACAGAACATACGCATCCGTGTGGCCTTATAAGAGTGCTTTAGGTCGTTGGCATTGTCGAGACCAAAGCGGCGGCCTTGCCTGAACCGAAATGGATCCGCGTGACGCGTTCAAGAGCGTTCAGCCAGCATTCGTAGTAGTCCCAACCCGGGTCGTCGCGAGAATGGCATGATTCCCACGCCGCGATCTCCGCGATCAATGCCTGCCGGAAGTCTTCCCACTCGAAGTGGCCGTCCCGGGCAAGGGCCACCGCCAAACCGAACGCCTGCCGCTCCCAAGGTTGATGGAAGCAGAGGCTGCCGTTGGCACGGGGTGGGGTGTCGGGTTGCCCCATCATGCTGGCGACGGCGAAGTGCTCGAAGCTCGTTTGCACGACGGATGCCCTCAAGCCGCCTTCGGCATGGCAACGGCCACGCCCATCATCGCCTCGGGCGTAACCAGCTTCGCGAGGTCGTCCTCGCTCATTCCCTGGGTGCCGTCCGGCCGCTCGGGCACGACGAACCAGCGGATCTGGGCCGAGCTGTCCCAGGTGCGGATCTCTTTCGCGGGGTCGACCTCCAGGCCGAACTCCTTGAGCACCGCCCGCGGCTCCCGGGCCGCACGGGCACGGAAGGACGGGTCCTTGTACCAGTAGGGCGGCAGCCCCAGCACCGGCCAGGGATAGCAGGAACACAGCGTGCAGATGATGAGGTTGTGGACCTGAGGTGTGTTCGCGACGGCGCGCATATGCTCGCCCTCGGCGCCCGCCGCTCCTGTAGGCAGACCGAGTTGGGCGACGGCCGCCATCGTGTCGGCCACGAGCAGCGCCTTGAACGCGTCGTCGGTCCACGCTCTCGCCACGAGCTTGGCGCCATTGAACGGGCCCATCTCGGTTGCGAAGGTCTGCATCACTTTGTCGACGGTCTGGTCGGTGATGACGCCCTTCTCGATCAGCAAGGCTTCGAGCGCCCGCACACGCGCCGCGTTGCGCGCCTCACGGTCCGGGGGGTAGGCGAAGCGGTCGGTCATCGGTTCTCCCTCACGCGGCACCCCGGTCCTCGACCGGGCGCAGGTAGGCGTCGAACAGGTCGGCGTAGATGAAGAAGCCGGGCTCGGCGTTGCCGGGCCAGAGTTGCTGGGGGTCGAACTTCACGCAGTAGACTGGCATGGGTGGGCCGATGCCGTCGGGCCCGGTCGAGCACAGGTAGCTGAATGCGTCGTCGTAGACGGTCTCGACGACCCCGACCTTGTTGCGCAGGTAGCCCGGTAGGCGGGTGTGCTCGACCGTCGGTGGATCGGCGACCCGCACCGTGTCGCCCAAGGCGAAGCGTGGCTTGTGCGCCCACTGGTGCCAGGGTGAGTCGCCGTCCATCAGGTACTTGTGGATACGGTCGTCAATTTCCGGCGTGCCGCCCGACGGCAGCGGCTTGACCGGATCGGCGAGGTACTCGTCCGTGCGCGCGTCGAGCTCGGCCTGCGTGATGTACCCGTTGGCGACGCAATAGCCCGAGATGCCGCCGAGCCATTTCTCGTAGTAGCGGTACTTGAAGTAGTCGAACGGGTTCATGGCCTCGGCGCCTTTGCGCAGGTCGGCCCAGGTCCAGAAAGTGCGGAAGGTGCTCGACGTCTGCGGCAGGTTGAGATGCGGGCTGAGCGCCATCATGGCGGTATGGATGCCGAAGATGCGCTCCTCCCAAGTCTCCACGAAGACGCGCAGCTCGGGCTGAACGGGGTCGAGGCCTTCGAGGCCGCCAAGGGTGTGCTGGAGCTTCATGGGGCCTCCGTTCAGCTTCGTGAGCTCGCTCAGGCCGCCTGCGCCGCACGGCACTGCGCAAGGCCGGCCGCGATCTCCTGGGCATCGAGGTTGCGGCCGATGAACACGATCTCGCCGCGCCGTGGCTCGCCGGGTCTCCAGGGTTTGCCGGGCCGGCCGTCGAGGGTCATGTGCACGCCGTGGAAGACGTAGCGCCGAGCCTCGCCGACGAGGGCGACGATGCCCTTGATGCGCAGGATGTCGGCGCCCTTCGTCTGCACGAAGCGGTTCAGCCACCCGAAGAACGCCGTTGCATCAAGATCGCCCTCGGGGCGGAGCGAGACGCTCGCGATGGCGTCGTCGTGCGTGTGCTCCATGTCCGACAGGAGGTCAGGCTCGATGGCCAGCGCGTTCTTCAGGTCGAAGGCGCCGATGCCGAGCACCTCCGCGGCTGAGACCGTCCCGTCCCGCATGCGCCGGATGCGGGCGAGCGGATTGATGCGGCGAAGCTCGGTCTCGCAAGCCTTCAGAGCAGCCTCATCGACGAGGTCGATCTTGTTGAGGAGAAGGAGGTCGGCGAAGGCGATCTGCTCCCGTGCGACGTTCTCTCCGCCCGCCGCCTCGGCCTCCTCGCCCATCGACAGCCAGAGCGGGTTGTGGCGGGCATCAACCACAGTCACGAGCGCGTCGAGTTCGGTTCGGGCCCGGAGATTCTCGTCGAGCATGAAGCTCTGAATGACGGGGGCCGGGTCGGCGAGGCCCGTGGTCTCGATCAGGATGCGTCGCACCTGCTGCGGCCGCGCGAGCAGGCGCCCGATCGTGGTGACGAGGTCGGCGCGGACCGTGCAGCAAATGCAGCCGTTGTTGATCTCGATCACGTCCTCGTCGACGCCCACGACGAGGTGGCCGTCGATGCCGACCTCGCCGAATTCGTTGACGATGACGGCCGTCTTCTCGGCCTCGCCCTGCGCGAGCAACTGGTTGAGAAGAGTGGTCTTTCCTGATCCCAGGAAGCCCGTGAGCACCGTGACAGGCACTTTTACCGCCGTCGCCGCCATGCGTCACCTCGACCTTGTTCCGCTTCGGTGCCGCGAAGATTAGGCGGTCGCTCGTGCCGGCGTACAGTTCGGCATCACGACAGATCCTGCCAGATCAAACGCAGTTTCGGACACGCCCGAATGGGATGGGCACCGACCGGGAACCGATGCCGCGATCCCTGCAGGCGGCGTGCCATGCGGCCTGCCGGCCGGTCCGAGCGACCGGCCGGCGACGCTCAATCGTGCCCGCCGCAGCCGCAGCCCGGGGCATGCGTCCCGCCGAGCCAGCGGGACATGCGGATCACGCTACAGAAGTTGCCCTTGCGGAAGCCGGGCTCCTTGTCGGCGATGACGTCGGCCTTAACGTTGCCGAAGGTGGTGTCCGGCTTGTGCTTGATGCCGTCGTAGAAGGCCTGGATGATGTCCTCCTTGAAGTCCGGCGTGCGGGGGAAGGCCGAGACCACCGCCTCGCGCTCCGCGTCGGAATACTGCGCGTAGGTCAGGCCCAGCACGTCCATCTCGACGCCGGCCGTGACCAGGGCGACCACCGGATGCATGTGGACGGGGATGCCCGGCGTGGTGTGGAGCGCGATGGCCGTCCAGACAGTGTAAACGTCCGCCTCCGACACGCCGTGCGCCTTCAGGAACTCGCGGGCGGCGTTGGCGCCGTCCACCTCGAAGCGCTCCGCCGTGCTGCTGTGGTCCGGCATCAGGCCGAGATCGTGAAACATGGCGCCCGCGTATAGCAGCTCGCGGTCGAAGGTCAGGCCGCGATGGACGCCGGCGAGGGCGCCGAACTGATAGACCCGGCTCGAATGGTTGAAGAGCAGTTCGGTCTCGGTGTCCCGGACGAACTCGGTGATCGCCCGGGCGAGCTTGCTCTCGGGAATGGCGGCTTCGGACGAAACGCTCATGGACGAGGCTCCTTTGCGCTGCATGTCCTGTTGAGCTAGGGGGAACCGAGTTTGGCATCAATCATCGTGATACGATGATTGATGCCAACGTTCCTACATCCTCGGACACCGGATTCCCATGCCGTCCCGGTCAGTCGCCCTTCTCGCCTTGCCCGACGTCCAACTCCTCGACGTGGCAGGCCCCCTCGACGTCTTCGCCGAGGCGAATGCCCAGTGCGGTCGGGAAATCTACAGCCTCGCCCTCGTCGGGACCGCACCGGGCCCGATCACGACCTCGTCGGGACGGCGGTTGCTGCCGGACCTCATCGCTCCCGCTGAAGCGGGCCCGGCCTTCGACACGCTCCTGGTCGCTGGCGCACCGCGGATGCACGAGGCAGCGCTCGGGGCCGAGCTTCTCGCGTGGCTCCGCGCTGCCGCCGCCCGCTCTCGTCGCTACGGCTCGGTCTGCAGCGGGGCCTTCCTGCTCGGCCAGGCCGGCCTTCTGGATGGTCGCCGCTTGACGACGCACTGGGCCGTGGCAGAGGTGCTGGCCGAGCGCTTCCCTGAAGCGCAGATCGAGGCAGATGCGATCTGCCTGTTCGATGGGCCGCTTCGGACCGCCGCCGGCGTCACGGCGGGGCTCGACCTCGCGCTGGCACTCGTGGAGGAGGACCTCGGGGCTGAGGTCGCCCGGCGGGTGGCGGCTCAGCTCGTCATGTTCTTCAAGCGCGGCGGCGGCCAGCTCCAGTTCAGCCGGCGCGGGGTCAGCGCACCATCTGGTCGCTCGGCGCTACAGGAGGTCCAGCGCTGGGTGGCCGCGCACCCGGCCGAGGATCACGGTGTCGACAGGCTGGCTGCCCGGACCGGCATGAGCCCTCGCCACTTCGCGCGAGTATTCCGGGCCGAGACCGGCCTGACCCCGGCCGCCTACGTCGAGACCGTCCGGATCGAGGCTGCTCGCCGCCTCCTGGAGACGGGCGAGGTGGCCCTCAAGCAGGTCGCTGGCGCGTGCGGGTTCCGGGACGCCGACACGCTCCGGCGCGCCTTTGTCCGGCGGGTCGGCACCACGCCCGCCGAGTACCGGCGCCTGCATGCCCCCGGGTGACACTCAACCATGACGGCCACAGGAGCGCGTCTGTGGCGCGCCGCTTGGGAAGCCGCATGACTGTTTCGGCCGCGACGGGCGGTCATGGCTTCGGTGCGCGATAGTCTCGCAAGGGTAGACTGCCCTGCCCGAGGTCCTTGATCCCGTACTCGTGGAAGATGACGGTCGTGTTCTCGCGGGGCTCGCCCATCACGTCGAAGAGCAGATCGGCGATGCCCTCATAGACTGCGGCCTTCTGCGCATCGATGGTGCGGTCCGCACCCGGAGGCGTGCCCACGGGTCACGAGGATGTTCACGATTGGCATGCGGCTCTCCAGGACAGACGGGGAGAGCGCCCGATGCGTGCTCCCCGTAATGGGTCAGCGACCCGCGATCAGGCCACCGTCGACGTGGAGGATCTCGCCCGTCGTGAAGGAGACGTCCTCAAGATAAAGCACGGCGCGGACGATGTCCTCAACTGCGCCCATCTTGTTCATGGGGTGGAAGGCGGCCAGGGCACCGTAGTCCTCCGGCGCATGCATCGGCGTCTTGATGACGCCGGGGGCGACGGCGTCCACGCGGATGCCGCGCTTGACGTACTCGATGGCCAGGCTCTTCGTGGCGGCATCCATGCCCCCCTTCGTCAGCATTGAGCCGGTGTCTGTGGTCTCGCTCACGGCGCCAAGCCCATGAAATCTCGCATCGGAGCGGGATCCGTCCGGAGAGCCGAGGCCTGTCCCTCATAGACGATATGGCCGTTGTTGAAGCCGTAGACCCGGTCGGCGAAGCTCAGGACCGCCGCGACGTTCTGCTCGACCACGACGATCGTGCGCCCTTCCTGGACAAGACGCTTCGTCAACTCGACCAGATCCTGCACGATCAGGGGGGCCAGCCCCTCGAAGGGCTCGTCGAGGAGCAGGATGCGGGGGTCGCGGATTAAGGCGCGGGCGATCGAGAGCATCTGCTGCTCGCCCCCCGAAAGGGTCCGCGCCCGCGAGGTGCGCCGTTCCTTCAGGCGGGGGAAGATCTCCCAGATCCGCTCGATAGGCCACGCCCCGGACGCGGTCAGGCGGGCGACGCGGAGATTTTCCTCGACTGTCAGGCCACCGAACACCGCCCGCTCCTCCGGCACAAGTTGCATGCCAACGCAGGCGATCTTCGAGGGGGGAAGACCGTGGATCGGCTTACCGTCCAACCGAATCGTCCCGCGCCGGGGGCTCAGCACGCCCATGACGGTGCGCAGCGTCGTGGTCTTGCCCGCGCCGTTGCGGCCGAGCAGGGCCACCACCTCGTTCTCCTCGACCCGCAGGGAGACGCCGAACAGGACGTGCGAATCGCCGTAGAGGGAGTCGATGCCCTCGACTTCGAGCAGGCTCATGCGGCGCTCCCGAATTTGGCGCCGGCTTCCGCAGGTCCGGCTCCGAGATAGGCCCGTTGCACGGCGGCGTCCCGGCGGACGAGGTCGGTGGGGCCGTCGGCCAGCAGGCGGCCCTCGCACAGAACAGTGATCCGCTCGGCCAGTTCAAAGATGGCGTCGAGGTCGTGCTCCACGACGACGACCGTACAGGCCTTTGCGATGCGCCGGATCAGGGCGCAGGTCGCCGCCCGCTCCGACAGGCTCATGCCCGCCAGCGGCTCGTCCAGAAGCAGGACGTTCGGGCTGATGGCGAGCGCCATGCCGATCTCCAGCCTTCGCTTCTCGCCATAGGCCAGGACGCTTGCCGGGGTTTCGGCCCGCTCGCCGAGATCGAGAAGGTCCATCAGGGTCGCGACCTGCGCCTCCACCTGGGGGCGGCCATCGGCGGGGGCGAGGAGATCCAGGCGGAAGCCGCCCCGCGCCCGTGACAGCGCCGCCACCCGCAAGTTCTCCCGCACCGTCAGATTCAGGAAGAGCTGGTTGAGCTGGTTGCTCTTGGCGACGCCTCGCCGGGCCGCCCGGCTCACCCCGCCCCCGGTCAGCCGCTCTCCGAACAGCAGCACCTCGCCCGCGCTCGGGCTCACCTCGTCGGAGAGCATCTTGAACAGGGTGCTCTTGCCCGCCCCGTTCGGCCCGATCACCGCATGGATCGCCCCCCGGCGCACGGTGAAGCTCACGCCGTCCACCGCTTTCAGGCCGCCGTAGTGCCTGGCGAGCCCGCGCGCCTCCAGGGCGATCTCCCCGTGCGCGCTGCGTCCGTCCACCGCCGGGCGCGGCATCGGCAGGGCGATCTCGGCCGGGATGGCAGGGGCCGGTGCCCCGCCGGCCGCCTCGATGGCCTCCGTCCGGGCGAGCTGCGCGCGGAGGCGCCGGGCCTCTTGGCGGCGGTTCCAGAGATGTACGATCTCCCCGCAGATGCCCCGGCGCAGGCCGATCACGAGGCCGATGAAGGCGAGCCCCAGGACGAGCTTCCACAGGGGTCCGAGGCCGGGGATGAGTTGCAGGTTGTCGCGCAGCCAGAGCCAGAGGGCCGCGCCGACGAGCGGCCCGACCAGGGTGCCGACCCCGCCGACGATGGTCTGCACCACGAGCTGCCCCGAAGTCTCCAGGGCGAAGGCATCCGGCGGCATGTAGCTCTGGAACGGTCCGAGCATCGCCCCGGCGAGCCCGGCATAGAGGGCGGCGATGGTGAAGGCGGCGAGCTTGTAGGCCGGGACGTCGTGGCCGAGCATCGCCACGCGGGCGGTGTTCTCCTTCACCGCCCGCAGAATCAGCCCGACGGGAGATTTCGCGATGCGGCGGGCCAGGACGAAGCCGACGAGGAAGGTGGCCGCCAACAGCGCGTACATCGGCAGCCCGGCGGTGATCCGCACCGCATTCGCCCCGAAGCCGATCGTCGGAAGGGGCACCCCGGCGATGCCGTTCTCGCCGCCGGTCCAGTCGGAGAGCGGGGAATTCTCGATGAAATAGGCCATCTGGCCGAAGGCCAGGGTGATCATGGCGAAGTAGATGCCGATGCGCCGCACGGCGAGCCAGCCGACGAGGAGGCCGAACAGGCCCGCCGCCAGCGTCCCGGCCAGGAGGGCGAGCCAGACGCTCCCCACCGTGCCGGAGACAAGGAGGGTGGCGGCGACGAAACCGCCCGTCCCGTAGAAGGCCGCCTGCCCGAAGGAGAGGAGGCCCGCGAGACCGAACAGGATGTCGAGTCCAAGGCCGAACAGCGCCCAGTTGAGCGCCCGCGACAGCAGATCGTGCGAGAAGCCCAGCGGCGGCAGCAGGACGGGGGCGAGGATCAGGAAGGCAGCGAGGGCCCGTTCGGGGAGGATGCGGCGAAGGGCAGGAGGCATCACACGCGGCCCTCCGTGCCAAACAGCCCTTGCGGGCGCGCCACCAGAACGAGGGCCATCAGGCCGTAGAGCATCACCTCCGAGTAGGCGGAGCTGAAGGCGCTCGTCAGGCTGATCACCTCACCCGCGATCAGCCCGCCCACCACCGCGCCGGGGAACGAGCCCAGTCCGCCCAGCACGATGACCACGAAGGATTGCACCATGAAGCTCGCGCCCATGTCGGGCGTTACCGAGACGACGGGGGCGTAGAGCATGCCGGCGAGCCCCACCGCGACGATGCCGATGGCGAAGACGAGGAGGAAGGTGCGGCGCACATCGATGCCGAGGATGCCGACCATGCCGGCATTCTCGATCCCCGCCCGCACCACGAGGCCGATCGCCGTCCGGTAGAGGACGAGGTAGAGCCCGACGAGGAGCGCCGCGACGATGCCGATGAGCTGGAGCCGGTAGGTCGGGTAGACGAGGAAGCCGAGCTTGGTCGCCCCGACGCCCCAGGAGGGCACCGGCACGCGCTGGCTGTTCCCGCCGAACCACGCGCGCAACGCCTCCACGAGGACGATGCCGATGCCGTAGGTGACGAGGATCTGGTCCTCGTCGGGCCTCGCGTAGAAGTGGCGGATCACCAGCCGCTCCATGGCGAAGCCGAGGATCAGCATGATGGCGCAGCCGCCGAGCAGGGCGAGCAGGAAGGAATGCGTCGCCGACATCATCACGAAGGCGGTGTAGGCCCCCACGGCGAACAGCGCGCCGTGGGCGAAGTTCAGGACACCGAGCGTCCCGAGGATGATGGTGAGCCCGCTGGACACGAGGGCCAGAAGGCTTCCGAGGGCGAGGCCGTTGAAGGCCTGGGAGAGGAGAACCGCCGTGCTGGGCATGACCGGTCCCTCAGGTGTAGGGGCCGAGCTTGCAGCCGAACAGGTCGGGCGCGTTCATCACGCTCTCGCCCTCGACCATGTCCACGATCTCGTAGAAATCCTCCGGCCCCTTCATCGCGCCGGGCGTCTTGCCCTTCAGGATCGGTATCGGCCGGACCATCTGATGGTCCTCGGCGCGGTAATAAACCTTGCCGATGGTCGAGTCGTAGGGCTGGCTCTTCGAGGCCTCCATCGCCTTGATCATATCGACCGGGTTGAACCCGCCAACCCGTTCCGCCGTGAGCGCCCAAAGGTAAGTCTGCATGTAGGCGATGTGGGCGCCCCAGCGCGGGTGATACTTGTTCTTCTCCAGGAAGCTCGCCACGAACGTCTTGGCCAGGGGATAGCGGTCCTCCAGCGTCCACCAGAAATCGCAGGAACCGTAGACACCCTGCATCAACTCGGCGCCTAGTTCCTTATCCTGGAAGGAGGACAGGTTCGGCACGACGAGCTTCATGCTCGACAGGACACCGAACTGCTCGGCCTGCTTTGTCGAGGCGACCGCATCCGCGCCGAAGCAGATGTTCACGAAAACGTCGGCGCCGCTATTGGCGATGTTAAGGAGTGCCGAGCTGTAATCGGCGGTGCCCAGCGGCACGGTTTCCTTCAGAACCTGCGTCCAGCCCGCCTCCTTGGCGAACTTGGCGAAGGATTCGTAGACCGTCTGGCCGTAGGTGTAGTCCGGCACCAGAAAGGCCATCTTGCGCTTGGGGCCCAGCGCCTTGGCGACCACCGGGGCCAGCGCCTTGGCGGCCATGTAGGCGTTCTGCTGCGAGCGGAAGCCGTAGCGCTGGCAGTTCTTGCCGGTGACGTCGTTCGAGCCGGCGATGCCGACCATGTAGAGGACCTTGTCGCGGCTCGCGAGCTCTTCGAGGGCGATGGCCTCCGAGCTGCTGACCGAGCCCGAGAACTGAATCGCCTTGTCCCGCTGGATGAACTGCGTCGCCGCCTGCACCGCGACGTTGGGCTTCCCCTCCGTATCGGCGACCTTGTAGCGGATCTGGCGCCCGAGGACGCCCTTGCCCTTGAGGCCCCAGGCGGCCGGGATCTCGCCGCCCGCATTGATCTGTGCGATGGCAAGTTCGTAGCCGAGCTTGAGATCGCTGCCGTCACCGGAGAAGACTCCGGTCAGGGGCATGGTGAGGCCGAGGAAGACGGACTCGGCGCCGACGCCCTCCGGGAAGGTGCCGATCGTGGCGGGCGCCTGCGCCCGGGCCAAACCCGGCAGCATCAGTCCGGCGGCGCCCCCGAGGAGCAGCTTGCGACGGTCGAACAGCATGGCACATCTCCGCTCAGGCAGGGGTCGGGGCAAAGCTCAGCAAGTCACGCGCCGTCGCCGGGGACGGCCGCCGAGGGCGGAGCCGAGGCGGTATCGCGAAAAGTCGCGGGGGCGAGGCGGCGGCGGTTCACCGCGAGGTCGAACACGTCGAAGCGGTTGTAGTAGCCGACCACATCGTGGAACTGCTTCGGCTCGATGCAGGCCGCAAGGTCGATCTCGGCGTAGAGGATTCCCTCCTCCTGCAGCGCCTCGCCGATCTGGGTCCCGGTAGGATCGAGGAAGAACGAGGCCGCGCGCGGGGTCCCTTCCAGCACTTCGGCGGCCCGGGGATCGCAGGCAGCGATGGTATCGAACGCCGCCCGGTCGAGCACGCTCGCGGTGACGAGGCCGAAGACCTTGGCCTCGAAGCAATGGGCGCCCGCCCGGAGGCGGTTGGCGGCGAGGTTGTCGTAATTGCCCCCACCCGCCGGGCGCCGCGTCGGCCAGACCGGCGGCCAGGACGAGATGTGGAGCTGCTCGCCCTGCGCCATCAGGCTGTAGCGGGCCAGCGGGTTGGTGTTCTCGCCGCAGATGAGCTGGCCGATGCGCCCGATCGCGGTCTCGACCACCCGCAGCCCGGCCCCGTCCCCCGCAGCCCAGATCAGCTTCTCGTAGAAGGTCGGGACGAGCTTGCGGTGGTGGTTGAGGATGTCGCCGTCCTCGCCGATCAGCAGGTTGCTGTTCCACAGGCATCCGACGCTCACGGGCGACCGCTCGCTGATGCCGATGGACACGACGATCCCCGCCGCCTTCGCGGCTTCGCGGATGCGGACGACTTCCGGCCCGTCGACCAGGATCGACTGGTCGGCCATGCGGGCGAACAGGTCGTGGTTGTCGATCGGCGCCGCCAGGGCGGCCCAGACCGGAAAGGCCGGGATGAAGGTTTCTGGGAACGCGACGAGGGCCGCGCCGGCCCTGGCCGCCTCGTGGACGAGGGAGACCACCTTGTCCGTCGTCGCCGTGGCGTCGAGGAAGACCGGTGCGGCATGGACAGCCGCCGCCTTGAAACGGGGATGCATGAACGGGGATTCCTGGATTGCCCTTTCGAGGCCGAGCTTAGGCAGCCTGTCCGCCGCTTGAAGCGGTCAATTCCGCAAGCGCCCTTGCACGGATCCCGAGCCGCAGACGTGGCGCGACTCTTGCGGCGCGCGAGGCTATGCGTGCCCTCGATCAGCTCGACTGGGATGACCTGAAGGTCTTCGTCCATGCCGCCCGTGGGGGCAGCCTCGCGGGAGCGGCCAAGAGGCTGAGGGTCGATCAATCGACCGTCAGCCGGCGCCTCGCCCATCTGGAAGCCGCCCTGGGCGTCTCCCTGTTCGAGCGCGTGCCCTCCGGCCTGCGCCTGAGCGAGGCCGGCCAGCGCCTGCTGCGCCACGCGGAGCGGGTGGAGAGCGCCATCATCGCCATGGAGGAGGAGGTCACTCCCGGCTCCGGGCAGGCCGGAGGCCGCGTCCGTCTCGCGACGATGGAGGGCATCGCCTCCCTCTATCTCGCCGAGCGGTTCGTGCGCCTGCACGAGACGCATCCCGACCTCACCGTCGAGCTGCTGACATCGCCCCAGACGGTCTACGTGAACCGCCGGGAGGCCGACCTCTTCCTGAGCTTCTTCGAGCCACCGGGGCAGGGGCTCGTGTCCGAGCGGATCGGCCGCTTCCGGCTCGGGCTCTACGCCTCACCAGGCTACCTCGACCGGGCGGGAACGCCACGATCCATCCAGGATCTGGAGCGCCACGCCTTCGTGACCTACGTCGAGGATCTCGTGCAGGTCGACTGCGTGCGTTGGCTCGACGAGATCATCGCGAACCGGCGTACTGTGTTTCACTCGACAAGCATGATCGCCCAGAAGCAGGCGGCGGCCGGTGGGCTCGGCATTGTCCTTCTCCCAAGCTTCGCGGTTGCTGGACGTGACCTCTTGGTCCCCGTAATGCACGATGACCTGTCGACGACCCGGGATCTCTGGCTTAACGTCCACACCGACCTGCAATTCTCGCCCCGCATCAGGGCAGTCTCGGCCTTCCTGAAAACCCTGTTCCGCTCCGATCCCTCGCTGCAGGTTGGTCTTCGGCTTTCGCAACCGGTCTCAGTTTCAAGGCCTGCAATATCTTCGAGGGACTGGCGCGAAACTGCCAAGGCCGTTTGATTCTTGAAGACGAAAAAAATTCAACTGTCGTTTGACGGTAATTTGTCGAGTTATCCCCAGTGGACAATCAGCTTCCTTGCGGTTGAGCCGATCCTCTTTCTGCGATCCATCTTCCATTGCGATGAGAATATACGTTTTTGGCAACCGCGCCGATCATGTTCTGTGACCAGGTTGGGTCGATAGAAGCTTGTCCGCTTTTCCGGCGACCCAACTCGGAAGCCGCTCTTCCGCTTCCGGCCAGTCTACGCCACATCGGATCTCCGCCGGGTGCAAATCCGGACGTTCGACTTGGCGCCCATCCCAGTCATTCGCTCGCTTCCCGCAGCGTCTCCGAAGCAGACTTGAGTTTACCATGAGCTACCGTTCTCGCCGCCGTACTTCGGCCTGTCCCGTGGTCTGCGGAAAGTCGGAGGCGGTCATGCCGATCCTCAGCACTCGCTGCGCCGAAGCGGAGTTGCTCAGGCTCACCAAGGGGGCCCAGGACAGGATCGCAGATTGCCACTGCAGCGCCGTCCGCATGTAGAACGCTTGATTGTGTGCCGACGTCGGATGCGCCGGCGGCGACCCCGTCTAGCGAATCGCCAGCCGCGCCTGGGGGCTACTGGGCGTAGGGACGCCGCTCACAGTTCAGGAACCGATTGATTCCAAGAACTCCGGCCGGTTCGTCGTTCAGGTAGCGATGGAAATCGCCCTGGCTGTCGGGAGATCCGGCCAACGCCCGCAGGCTGTCCCACTCCTCCGACTCCTCCGCCGAACCTTGGCTGTCACCCCGACGCATGGTCGATGGCGAACATCCGAAGCTGCGACGGAACAGGCGGTTAAAGTGGGATACGTCCGAGAACCCGCATTCCGTGGCGACCTCCGTGATGGTCTGCGGCGAGTTCGCCAGGAGCCAGCGTCCATAGAGGACGCGAAGGTCTCGTGAGTATTCCTGGACGCTCTTGCCGACGAGTTTGCGGAAGACCCGTTCGAGCTGTCGCTTCGACAGTCCCACGGTCTGCGCGATCTTCTCGACCCGCTGGGGCGTGCTGAGATTCTGCTCGATTAGCAGCATCGCCCGGCGGACCCGGTTGTCCTCGACGATTCCGGCACTCGGCGGCTGGGGCTGGGCCCCGGCCGCGGGACGAGCCCGGTCGGTGACCATGATATGCAGGCTCTTCTGCGCATGGCCAGGACCGAGGTGCCGGTCGATCAGCCAAGCCCCGAGATCCAGGCTGGCGAGACCGCCCGCGCAGGTGATGAACGGGCCATCCTCCACGAAGAGCTGGTCCGCGACCGGAATCACGTCGTCGTGCCGCGCGACGAGATCGGTGAAGTGGTACCAGCTTACGCAGCAGCGGCGGCCGCGCATCAACCCCGCCTCGGCCATGGCGATGCCGCCGGTGCAGATGCCGATGAGGCGCACCCCGGCGGAATGGGCCTCTCGCATGAAGGCGAGAGTCCGGGAATTGTAGGGCTCCCGGTCGAGCAGCCCGCCGACGACGACGATGTAATCGAACCGGGTCGGATCCGAGAATGTCTCCCAGGGCATCACCTGGATCCCGCAACTCGACGTCACCGGCTCCAGATCCGGGGCCAACAAGCTCCAAGAGCAGCGCTCGGGCCGGCTGCGATCTCCCTCGTCCGCGGAGAGGCGCAGGATATCGATGAGCGTCGAGAAGGCCACGAGGGTGAAGTGGGGCAGCAACACGAAACCGAGCGACAGCTTGCGACGGCTCGGCGCCTGCACGGGTGTGGTCGACGGTGTCCGGGGTGTGGTCATGCCATCCGGTGCGTTTGCCCGGACTGTGATCCGGTCCACCTTCCGCTGCAAGAGGCGGACCAGGGGCGGGCGAACAGCGGGACGGCAGAGTCAGTGCACGGCGCCGAAATAGGCCCGTTGCAATTCGGGGTCGTCCCGCAGCGTCGCGGAGGAGCCCTGCGCCACGATGCGCCCGCCGGATAAAACATAGCCGTGATGGGCGATCGCCAGCGTCTGGTTCACGTTCTGCTCGACGAGCAGGACCGTGACGCCGGTCGCATTGATCCGGGCGATCACATTGAAGTTTTCCTGCACGAAGAGCGGCGAGAGCCCCAGCGAGGGCTCGTCGATCACGAGGAGCTTTGGATCGGTCATCAGCCCCCGGCCGATCGACACCATGGCCTGCTCGCCACCGGACATCGTGCCGGCGAGCTGGCGGGCCCTCTCCTTCAGGCGCGGGAAGACGGCATGCACGCCGTCGAGCCTGCGCCGGATCTCCCGCTCGGACGACACGCGATAGGCGCCGAGCCGAAGGTTCTCCTCGACGGTCATCTTGGAGAAGATCCGGCGGCCCTCGGGAATGCAGCCGATCCCGAGACCGACCACGTCGTGGGTCTGCATCCCGTCGAGCTTGCGCCCGTCGAAGGCGATGGAGCCCCGGCGCGGCGGCGTGAGGCGCAGGATCGAACGGATCAGCGTGGTCTTGCCGGCGCCGTTCGAGCCGAGGATACAGGTGATCCGCCCGGGAGCCACCTCGAGGGTGATGTCGTCGAGGACATCGACACGGTCGTAGGTGGTGAAGACGCCGTCGATGGTCAGGCGCGCGGTCATGAATGCCCCAGATAGGCTTCGCGGACGGTCGGGTCGGCGGCCACTTCGCGGAAGCGGCCCTCGCAGATCTTGCGGCCGTAATTGAGGACGACGCAGCGGTCGGTGATGCGCTCGATCAATCCCATCTCGTGTTCGACGATGATGACGGTCAGGTCGCCGCGGCTGCGCTGCACGTCGAGGATCTCGT
Organism: Methylobacterium sp. C33D; assembly: GCF_053345825.1. NCBI lineage: Bacteria > Pseudomonadati > Pseudomonadota > Alphaproteobacteria > Hyphomicrobiales > Methylobacteriaceae > Methylobacterium > Methylobacterium sp. C33D. The sequence continues at coordinate 91,544 of NZ_JBKFAV010000017.1, read as the reverse complement.
CGATCAGCTGGTTGGTCTCGTCGTGGGTCATGCCGGCGGAGGGCTCGTCTAGCAGCAGGATCTTCGGCCGTCCGATGAGGGCGCGGCAGATCTCGACCCGGCGGCGGTCGATCATGCCGAGGGCGACGGCCGGCTCGTCGAGACGCCGGGCGAGGTCCGGGTTGAACAACCGGGCGAGGTCCCTGGCCTCCTCGGCGAGGGCCGCGACGGCCCGCGCCAGGGTGCGGCGGCGCAGGAGGTTGTCGATCACACCCTGCGGCAGGCGCTCCTGCGCGCCGAGCGCGATGTTGTCGAAGACGGAGAGCGGCAGGCACAGGCGCGAGCGCTGGAAAGTCCGGGCGAGGCCGAGCCCGGCGAGCGCGTGGGCGGGCTCCCGGGTGACGTCGCGGCCGTCAAGGACGATGGAGCCGGCCGCAGCCGGGTAGATGCCGCTCGTCACGTTGAAGAAGGTGGTCTTGCCCGAACCGTTCGGGCCGATCAGGCCCAGCACCTCGCCGCGCCGGATGGTCAGGTCGAGCTCGTTGAGGGCGAAGAGACCGCCGAAACGGACGGACAGGCCCTTCGCCTCCAGGATCGCGGGGGCCGCCGCCACTTCGCTCATGCCCGGCGCCCCGCGACGAGGGTTCGGGTCCGGCGGGGCAACAGGCCGCCGGGGCTGAGGACAAGGACGAGGATCACCAGCACCGCGAACAGCAACAGCCGGTATTCCTGGATGAACTGCAGTTTCTCCGGCAGCAGCACGACGATCAGCGTCGCCGGCAGCACCCCCCAGCGGTTGCCGATCCCACCCAGGATGACGATCGACACCATCATCAGCGAGTCGCCGAGGGTGAAGTTGTTGGGGGCGATGAAGCCGGTCATCTTGGCGTAGATCGCCCCGGCCATCCCGGCGAGCACGTTGCCAAGGGTGAAGGCGAGGATCTTCCAGCGGGCGATCCGCAGGCCAAAGACTTGGGCGGCGACCTCGTCGAGCCGCACCGCGTCCAGACGGATGCCGATCCACGATCGATCGAGGAGGCCGACGAGCGCCAGGGCCACCGCGGTGAGGGCGAGACAGAGCACGACGTAGTTGGCGTAGAAGGAGAACGTCATGCCGAACAGGTCGAGGTCGTTCGAGAAGTCCCAGCCGAACACGGTGATCGGCGCGAGCTTCAGTCCCTGGGGGCCGCCGAGCACTTCGTTGGCGTCCAGGAAGACGTTGAACATGACCCCGAAGGCCAGGGTCGTCAGGGCGGCGTAGTGGCCCCGCGTCCGCAGCAGCGGCAGGACGAGGAGCGAGCCGATCGCGACGGCGACACCGCCCCCTAGGAGAATGACCACGAGGTCCGGGATGGCGATCCCCTCAGCCCGGCCGAGGGCGGCTGCGGTGTACCCACCGCAGCCGAGGAAGGCCGCGGCGCAGAAATTCGAGAGGCCGGCATAGCCGAGCTGGATCGTCAGGCCGAGGCAGACCGTGGCGTAGATCAGCACCGTCGCCAGCATCAGGAGGCCGAAATTGTCCTCGCGCAGGACGACGATGACGGCGAGGCAGGCGGCCACCAGCACGAGCCGCGCCGGCCAGGGATGACCGGACGCGCCGCGCTCCACGGCGGCGATCACCCGGAACCGGGCAGCGGCGAACCACGCGATCCCGCAGGCCACAAGTGCCGAGAGGACGACCCGCTGGTCCTCCGCATGGACCAGGAAGGCGACCGCCCCGGCGCAGGCGGCCACGACGACCGCGAAGACCGCGAAATCCGAAGCCCGCCGGGCCCTCACCCCGGCCTCGAGCGTCGTCGCGTCCCGGGAGACCTCGTCTTGGGTGGGGCGGTGGCGCATCAGCATAGGTACGTCATCCGGGCGGGAGGGGAGGTCAGACGCGCTCGCTGGCGCGCTCGGCCAGCAGCCCGGTGGGGCGCCACGTGATCAGGGCGATGACGGCGACGAAGGCGACGACGTTCTTGTATTCGCTGAAGGTCGGCAGGGTGGCGACGACGACGGTCTGGAGCCCGGCGAAGAGGTAGCCCCCGAGGATCGCCCCCCAGAGGTTGCCGAGCCCGCCGACGATGGCCGCGCTGAAGCCGATCACGGCGATCAGCAAGCCCATGCCGTAGTTGATCTCGCTGTAGTACAGGCCGGAGATCACCCCCGCGAAGCCCGCCGTCGCCGAACCGAGGGCGAAGGTCAGGGGGACGACACGGAAGAAGTTGACGCCCATCGTCCGGGCGGTCTCCTGATCCTCCGCCACCGCCCGCATCGCGAGCCCGAAGCGGGTGCGGTTGATGATGTGGTGGACGACGGCGATGATCAGGAGCCCGGCCACCATCAGGATCAGCCCGTCGTAGCGGACGAAGACGCCGCCGACGGTCGCCCCCCCGGAGGGCAGCAGGGCGGGAAAGCGCTGCGAGTTGGTGCCGTTGGGGAAGAACAGCCGGATCGCCTCGCGGATCACGGTGCCGACCATCATCGTCATCAGCAGGAGGTTGAGGGGCGGGGCGGTGCGCAGGGGCAGGATCAGGAGGCGGGAGATTCCGGCGCCGAGGAGCGCGGCGAGGCCCACGGCCGTCGAGACGGCGGCCAGGATCTGTACCCCGACCGGCAGCCCTGCGGCGGCGGCGGCGGTCGCTGCGACCAAGGCGCCGAAGGCCCCGAATGTCATCACGTCCCCGTGGGAGAACTTGATGACGTTCATCACCCCGAAGAAGATCGTGAAGCCCATCGCCACGAGGCCGTAGATCGTCCCCTGCATGAGCCCGTTGAGGACGTATTGGCCGATCGCGCTCATCGCCTGTCTCCGATCGCTCGGTCTCAGCGGTGCAGCAGCTTGCGCTTGCCGCTCGCGTACTCGCTGTCCTCCCAGACCACCCATTTGCCGTCCTGCACGACGTATTTCGTGGTGAGCGGCGTGATGTTCTGGCCGTGGTCGTCGAAGGTGATCGGCCCGACGATCGAGGGCACGTCCTTCACGTCAGCGAGGGCCGCGGTGATCTTCGCCCGGTCGGGACCCACCGCCTCGATCTTCTGCATCAGCAGGTGGGTGGCGATGTAGGCGAAGGGGCCGTAGGCCTCCGGCGGCTCCCTGAAGCCCGCGGCCTTATAGTTCTCGGTGAAGGCCGCGCCGCCGGGCATCTTGGAGAGCGGCGGCGAATCGAAGAAGGTCACGGCGCCTTCGGCGAGGTCCGGTCCGACGGCGTTGATGAACGCATCGCCCATGATCCCCGAATTGCCTTCGAGCTGCGCCTTGATGCCGAGCTTGTCCATCTGCGTCCGCAGCCGCGTTCCCAGCGGCGTGAGGCCGCCGAAATAGATTACCTCTGGATTCAACTCCTTGATCTTCGTAAGCTCGGCGCTGAGATCCTGCTGGTCGGGCGCGACCGCGAAAGTTCCGAGGATCTTCCCGCCGTTCTCGTTGGTGAACTCGGTGAAATATTTGTTCATTGACTTGCCGTAATCGGTCGAGTCGGCGAAGGACACGAAGGTCTTGTAACCCTGCTCCTTCATGAACTGCGCACCGACCCGGTTTTGGCCGATGAGGATGCCGCTCACCCGATGGATCTCCGGGTATTTGTTGGCATAGGTGATCTCGGGCAGCACCGCCGCCCAGACCACCATCGGCAGCTTGAAGCGGTGGAACACGTCGACCGTGGCGATGGCGGTGGCCGAGCAGTAATGCGGCACCGCCGCCGCGATGCTGCGGTCCGACCCGAGCTTGGTCACGACCTGCACGCCGACATTCGGCTTGCACTCGTCGTCCAGGACCATGAGCTCGTACTGGTACTTATGTGCCGGATCGGCGTTGAACAGCTTCACGGCGAGTTCGGCGGAGTTGCGGGCGCCGATTCCGTGGGGGGAGTTCGGCCCGGTGAGGGGGCCGACGAACGCGATCTTCACCGTGTCCTTGGCCTCGGCCCATCCTGGGATGAGCAGTGCACCCGCCACCACTCCTGCGAGGCACCGCCGCGTGATCCGACCCATTCCGCCTCTCCGTCTTCGATCCGGAGGCAGACTAGGCAGCGGGGCCGTGGGCAGACTAGCACGCAAGCGCGCTGGCCCCTGAACGGATGCGCCATCGGTGCAACGGCCGGGCGCGGCGCGTGCGTACCGAGCCGATGACGGAAATGTCCTAGCTGCCGGCCAGCGGATGGGACGATCAAGGGCACCCCGAACCAGGGAAGCCCCCCGCGGAGACCGCGCATGCCGTCCGACCTGCACGACCGATCCATCGTCATCGACGGCCTCATCATTTCCGATTTCGGCCGGCCGGTCTTCGAAGACATGCGCAAGGGTGGCCTGACTGCCGCGAACTGCACCTGCTGCGTGTGGGAGAACTTCACCGAGACGATGCGAAACGTGATGCGCTGGAAGGCGTATTTTCGCGAGCATGCGGACCTGATCACGCAGATCTACACCACCGCCGACATTCAGGCCGCCAAGGAAGCCGGGAAGACCGGGATCATCCTCGGCTGGCAGAACATCACCGGCATCGAGGACCAGATCGGCTATCTCGGCCTGTTCAAGGAGCTCGGCGTCGGCATCATCCAGATGGCGTACAACACGCAGAACCTCGTCGGCACCGGCTGCTACGAGAGCCGGGACGGTGGCCTGTCGGACTTCGGCCACGACGTCTTGGGAGAGATGAATCGGCTCGGCATCCTGGCCGACCTGTCGCACGTGGGTCCGAAGACGAGCGAGGACGTGATCCTCGCCTCGCGCCAGCGGGTCGCTTACTCGCACTGCCTCCCGGCCGGGCTGAAGGCGCACCCGCGCAACAAGTCCGACGAGCAGCTTCGCTTCATCGCCGAGCGGGACGGGTTCGTCGGCGTGACCATGTTCCCGCCCTTCCTCAGGCGCGGGCCTGAATCGACGGTCGATGATTACGTCGAGGCGATCGAGTACGTCCTGAACCTGTGCGGCGAAGACAAGGTCGGCATCGGCACCGACTTCACGCAGGGTTACGGCCGGCCGTTCTTCGACTGGATCACCCACGACAAGGGCTATGGCCGCCGACTCACTGATTTTGGCGAGGTGATCAACCCCGAGGGTCTGCGCACCATCGGCGAGTGGCCGAACCTGACGGCGGCGATGGAGCGCCGTGGCTGGCCGGACGCCCGTATCGAACGGGTCATCGGCGGCAACTGGGTCGCGCTCCTGCGCGACGTGTGGGGAGCGTGAGGACCATGGGCAAGCCGCAGGTCGAGATCCACGTCGACGACGCCACCGGGCGCTGGTCCGTCGATGCGTTGCCGATGATCCTGGTGCCGCAGCACTTCTTCCTCAACAACCACTTCGCCCTTGAGACGGAGCTGGGGCCCGAACGGCTGGCCGAGGTGCTGCGGCCTGCAGGCCATCGCTCGGCCTACCATTGGTGCGAGAAGGAAGCTGCTCATCACGGGCTGGACGGCCTCGGGGCATTCCACCACTACATGCGGCGCATCACCCAGCGCGGCTGGGGGCAGTTCGAGGTGCTGGACGTCGATCTCGGGGCCGGCACCGCCTCGGTCCGACTTCGGAACTCGGCCTTCGTGGACGAGGAGCGCCGACGCCTCGGCCGCAAGGTCTGCACGATGTTCGCCGCGTGGCTCGAAGGCTCACTCGAATACGCGGCGGCGGCCTCGGGCCGGACCCTGCATCTCCAGGCCCGGGAAGCCTACTGCGCCGCGGAGGGCACGCACGACCATTGCCTGTTCGAGGTCACGCCGCTCAGATAGGCCACTTCCCCGTCCGATCCCGGCGGGCTCCTCGTCCGTGACGCCTCCGGCGCTACGGACCGGCGGGGCGCAGGCCGGGCCGGTCGAGGCCCAGGAAGCCGATCTCGTGGCGGGTCCGCCCGTCGCCGCTGGCGAGATCGGCAAGGATCTCGCCGATCACCGAGCAGAACTTGTAGCCGTGTCCCGAGCACGGCGAGGCCAGCACGACCTGCGGGAAGTCCGGGTGGTGATCCAGGATGAAGTGCTCGTCCGGGGTGTTGGTGAACATGCAGTCGCGCAGGGCCATGGTCGGCCCGCTGCCGGCGGGGAAGTAGCGTTCCGCGAAGTCGCGCAGGAGGCGCTCGTCGGCGGCATCCGGCTCCCGCCGCACGGCGTCCGGGGCGCCGGTCTCCCCGAGGTGATGGTAGCGCCCGAACTTGAACCCCGGAACCTCATAGACGGGCAGTCCGTAGTAGCGCCCCTCCGGCACCTGCAGGTTGAAGACCGGAAAGCGCGAGGGCTCGAACCAATCAGGCTCCTGCGGCTGGAGCCATGCCAGCACTTGGCGCTCCGGGACGGCGAGACCGGCCAGGGGTGCGGCGAGATCCGCCGCCCAGGCCCCCGCCGTCAGGACCAGCCGCCCGGCCTCGTAGGTCCCGTGATCGGTGCGCACGACAACCCCGCCCCCCGGGGTCGCCTTCCAGTCGAGAACCTGCTCGCGGGCATGGATCTCCGCCCCGTGGGCCTGCGCGGCCCGGACGTGGGCGACAATCGCCCGCTCGCTGGCCACGAGCCCGCCCTGGGGCTGGTAGACGGCGCGCATGCCCTCCGGGAGCCGGTAGGCCGGGAACCGCTCGTTGACCACCGTGGCGGTGAGGACCTCGTGGGGCAGGTCGTGCAGCCGGGCGGAGGCCAGGGCGCCCTGGAAGACGTCGCTCTCCTCCGCGCCGCCGTCGATGGAGCCGGTGATCACCAGGATCTCGTCGCCCGTCGCCGCCTCGAGGTCGCGCCACAGCGCGTAGGCCCGGTGCAGGAGCGGCACATAGGCCGGATCCTCGTAGTAGGGTAGACGGATGATCCGGCTGATCCCGTGCGACGAGCCCATGGCGTGGGGGATGTCGTAGCGCTCCAGCCCGAGCACGCGCTGGCCGCGCTTGGCCAACTGCCAGGCCGCGGCGCTGCCCATGCCGCCGATCCCGACAACGATGACATCGTAGGGCGTGTCCGAACGCATGGGGGCCTACATCATTGACCTGGGGGCAAACGATCGCGCCCCGCGCATGGTCATCTCCCGGAAGGCCGGGGATCGGCTTGGACGCAAGCGGCGCATCGGTAAGCTGCATGCGGCACGGGCGGCACCGCGCTTTGTCCACGATTCCCAACGATGAACCGTGGGTCACAAAAGGGCGTGCTCGCCGCCTGCGGGAGGGAGCAGCCTCTCCCGATGCCGCCGGCATCGCCTCTCCTCGAGGCATGGGAGCTAAGAGCCTCTCACGCCCAGCCGGTCCGGCCGACGAGACTCAGGCCACATCCGGGATCAGGTCATGTCGGCGGGCCAGCAGGAGCATCCCCTCCATGATCATGTGCGCGCACAGATGCGCGGCCATGTCGTTCACGTCCTGCGGCGGGCTCACGGTGTTGAAGTCCATCGCCACGATGTTCAGGCCGCTCAGGCTGCGGATCAGTTCGATTCCCTCCCGCGCCGTCAGACCGCCCCAGGTGGGCGTGCAGACACCGGGGGCGACCGACGGATCGAAGACATCCATGTCCCAGCAGAGATAGACCGGCCGTTCGCCCACGGTGCCGCGGAACTCGGCCATGGTCTGCGCGAAGCCCCGCCGCAGCAGCGTCTCCGCGGTCACGATACGGAATCCGAGATGGGCCGCGTGGACGAGAACGCCGCTGCGATAGGTGAAGCCGCGCACCCCCACATGCCAGGACCGGGAGGCATCGACCCAGCCTTCCTCCGCCGCGTTCGTAAACTGCGTCGCGGCGTTGTAGCGGTCGTCCGGCTCGTAGGGATAGGCGTCCGTGTGGCTGTCGATATGGAGCGCGACGAGCCCCTGGTGGCGGCGCCCCGCCGCCCGCATGAGCGCCAGCGAGACCGAGCCGTCGCCGCCGATCCCAACCGGCACGGCCCCCGCATCGAGGATCTCCCCCGCCGCCGCCTCGATCCGGGGCAGCGCGTCGTCGATGCGCCCCGGCGTGAGGGCGACGTTGCCGCAGTCGACGGCGCCGAGGAGACTCAGCACGTCGACATCCGCCAGCGAGGGGTGGAACCGGCGGATGAGGCCGGATTGGCGGCGCACGGCGGCCGGACCCTGCCGCGCCCCGACCCGGAAGGCATGGGTCCCGCAGTCGAATGGGACGCCAAGGATCGCCGCCCGGCATCCGGGACGGGGGCTCCCGGCGGGAAGCCCCATGAAGGTGTCCGGCGCGGTGAACAGCGGTTCGGTCAAGGCTGCGTATCCCTCAGGAAGTCGAAGGCGGTGAGCGCGTGGACGCGTGCGACCTGCCCGAGTTCGGCGATGGCGGCGAACTCGTCGGGGCCACCCATGCCGTGGGGGGTGGGCCCGTAGACCACGGTGGGGATGCCCCGCATCCGGAACCAGCGGGCGTCCGAGCCGCCGACCCGCATGTTTACCGCGACCGGGGCGCCCATCACCTCTCCGGCGGCGGCGGCGCAGAGGCGCACGAGGCGATGGTCCGGGTCCGTGTGGTTCGGCGCGAAGGTCCGCAACACCCGGACCGTCAGGTCCGGATCGTCGAGGGCGCCGTGGATCGCGGCCTCGACGGCCTCCGCCTCAACTCCGACGGGCAGGCGGATGTCGAGGGCGGCGCGGGCCCGGGACGGGACAAGATTGGGCGAGGTGCCCCCCTCGATCCGGCCGAGGTTGACGGTGATCCGGCCGAGCGTCTCCGCCTCGCCAACCCCGGCCAGGGGTTCGGAAATGGGTCGCGAGCGTTCAATCGCCTCGCTTACGGCGGAGGGCGCGGTCACCGGCACCGCCGCCAGCGCCGCGCCGAGGCGGTCCAGCGCCCCACGCAGCCGGTCGATCGCGTTGTCCCCGAGGTGGACGTGGGCGCCGTGGGCGGGCCGCCCCGCCGCCTCGACCTCGATCCAGAGGAAGCCCTTCTCGCCGAAGCGCAGGACGCGCGGCGAGCCGGCATCGCCGATGATCACCGCATCCCCCGTCGCGTGGGGTACGGTGTCGAGCAGCCACCGGGTCCCGAGGGGGCCCATCGTCTCCTCGTCTCCGGCGAGCGTCAGGACGACTTCTCCGGGCCATGCGTCCGCGACGTCGGCAAGCCCGGCGAGGGCGACGATGGAGGCGGCGATCCCGCCCTTCATGTCGGCGGCCCCGCGCCCGTACAGGCGCCCATCGATGGTCGCGCCGGCCGGATCGACGCTCCAAGCGCCGGTTTCGCCCACGGGGTAGGTGTCGAGATGGCCGTTGAGGATAACCCGCCGGCCCGGTCCCGCGCCCCGGACCCGGGCGACGACGTTCACGATGCCCTCCGCGCTCTCGTACTGCGCGATCTCGGCCGAGGGCACCATTTCGCGGATGCAGGCGACGGCGACCTCGGCGACCGCGCGGGTGTCGCCGGGCGGGTTCGGGGACGCGGCCGCGATCAGCCGCCGGGCGAGGGTGGCCACCTCGGAGGCACGGTCGGTGGCGAGGGTGCGGCGGGCGGCGGCGATGTCAGCGCGCGGCAAGACGGCGTTCCCAGATGCGGATCGACTGCGTGAGAGGCCAGCAGATCGCGAAGTAGATCACCGCAATGAAGGTGAAGATCTCCAACGGCCGGAAGGTTGAGGAGGACAGTTCCATGCCCCGCCGGGTGATCTCGCCCACGGAGATCACCGCGGCGAGCGAGGAATATTTAATGAGCTGCACGAAATTGGCCGCGAGCGGCGGCAGGATCAGGCGGACCGCCTGTGGCAGGACGATCCGGACGAAGCTCTGGCCCGGCGTGAGTCCGAGGACCTGCGCCGCCTCCCGGTGCCCGGCCGGGACAGCCTGGATGCCCGCTCGGAAGACTTCGGCGATGAAGGCTGAGGAGTAGATCGACAGGCCGAGGACGGCGGCGGCGAAGGCGTCGAGGCGGATCCCGAGGAGGATCGGCAGGACGTAATAGGCCCACAGGAGTTGCACGAGGATTGGGGTGTTGCGGATGATCTCGCCGTAGACGAGGGCGATCATCCGCAGGGGCCAGAGGCGGGAGCCCGACATGACCGCGACCAGAAGGCCCCCCGCCGTCGCGAAGACGAGGGTCAGCCCCGAGATGATCAGGGTGGTCTGGACGCCAGACAGCAGGAACGTGAGGTTCGCCGGTATCACATCCCAGCGGAACTGGTAGGTGCTCATCGCCAACGGCCTACGGCGCGACGATCGGGCCGAGCCCGTTCTTCTCGGCGAATCTGGCGAGCCGCCCGTCGAGCTTGATCGTATCGACGAACAGGTTGACGTAGTTGAGCCAGATCTGGTCGCCCGGCGCGACGACATAGGCGTAGGGCGTCACCGCGAGCTTCTCCGGCGGCAGCAGGAAGGTGACGCCGGGGAACTCCTTCTTCATGCGCAGGGCGGTGGGGAAATCACTCATGATGACGTCGGCCCGGTTCGTCATCAGCTCCGCTTGGCTGGTGGCCGGCGGCGCCACGGCGTTGACGGCGGCGTTCTTCAGGTAGCCGCGCATGAACGGCTCGATGTAGGAGCCGAGGGTGACCGCGGCTGTGATCCCCTTCTTGTCGATGTCGCCCCATTGCTTGATCGGGCCGTCCTCCTTAACCACCGCATAGACGTTGGTCACGAGATACGGCTTCGAGAACTCGACGGCTTGCGCCCGCTTCATGGTCGCGCCGACGCCGAACATCCCGATGTCGCATTTGTTGGCCTGGAGGTCGGCGATGAAGGTGCCGAAAGCCGTCTCGACGACCTCGAGCTTCACGCCCATGTCCTTCGCCAACTCCTTCATCAGGTCGGCATCGATCCCCTCGAGTTCGCCGGTGGCGGGGTTGCGAAAGGAGATCGAGTAGTAGAGCGGCCACGTGCACACGCGCAGCTTGCCGGACTTGGTGATGTCGTAGAGATGCGACTGCGTTTGCTGGGCGGCGGCGGGAAAGGCCGCTCCGAGAAGGGCGATCCCGGCTAGAACGGCCGTGAGGAACCCGGTGAAACGACACGTCATCGTGCAATTCTCCGTCTGAATGCGGGTGTCGGTCAGTCCTCGAACTGCGCCAGGAAGCGGCGCGCGCGGTCGGTGCGGGGCGCGGCGAAGAAGGACTTCGGTTCGCCCTCCTCGATGATCCGGCCGCCATCCATAAAGACGACGCGGCTGCCGACCTTCTCGGCAAACCCCATCTCGTGGGTCACGACCATCATGGTGATCCCCTCGCCGGCGAGGTCGCGCATCACGGCCAGAACCTCGCGCCGCAATTCCGGGTCGAGCGCGCTCGTCGGCTCGTCGAACAGGAGGACGGCCGGGCGCATGGCCAGGGCGCGGGCGATGGCGACCCGCTGCTGCTGGCCGCCCGAGAGCCGGCCCGGGTAGGCATCGCGCTTGTCGGACAGGCCGACCTTGGCGAGCAGCACCTCGGCCTGGGCGACCGCCTCGTCGCGCATCAGCCCCCGCACGCGGATCGGGGCTTCGATGACGTTGGCCAGCACGCTCATATGCGGCCACAGGTTGAAGTGCTGGAAGACCATGCCGATGTCGGACCGCACAGCGCGGGCGGCCCGCGCGACGGAGCGGTCCGCCTTGCCGCCGGCGACGACCTGATCGTGCATCAGCACGCGCCCCTGGTCCGGTGCGGTGAGGAGGGCAAGGCAGCGCAGCAGCGTGGTCTTGCCCGAGCCGCTTGGCCCGATGACGCAAACCACCTCCCGCTCGTGCAGCGTGAGATCCACGGCGTCGAGGACGCGATGCGACCCAAACGCCTTTCCGATCTCCTGCCCCACCAAAACCCGCCGCGTCGAAGCCGCCATGGATCATCACCATCCGTGATGCAGACAGACTGGGATGATTCATCATCGCCTGTCACGCTCGAATTTTAGGCTTGTCTCACAGGCCATTGCCGTCCGATAAATCACAGTTATGGATCTACGACAGATCGAACTCTTCACCGCGATCATCGAGCATGGGAGCCTGACGGCGGCGGCCCGCGCCCTCGGTGTCACGCAGCCGGCCGTCAGCGCCGGGCTGGCTCGCCTCGAACGGGCGGTCGGCTTCTCGCTCTTCCGCCGGGACGGCCGGCAGGTGGTGCCGACGCCGGAGGCGACGCTCTTCTACGAGGAGGCCGTCCGCGCCCTCGCCGGCGTCGCGCAGCTCGACGATGCGGCCGCCGCCATCGCCGCCGCCGCGCGGGGCTCGCTGACGGTCGCGACCAATCCGAGCCCCGGAATCGCTTGGCTTCCCCGCATCGTCGCGGAGTTCCAGCGGACGCGGCCGGATGTCCGCCTGAACCTGCTGACCCGGTCCTCGCGCGAGATCCGGGATCTCGTCGCGGCCCGTGCCTTCGATTTGGGCATCGCCGAGCCGCCCTTCGACAAGAAGGACAGCGTGGTCCGCCGCTATCGATTCGCGGCGGTCGCGGCCCTCAAGGCGAATCATCCGCTGGCCGTGCACGAGGTCTTGACCCCCCCGCGGCTCGACGGGGCACCGATGATCGGGCTGCTTCCTGCGCACGGCACTACGCCCGCGATCGCCCAGGCCTTCGCTGCGCAGGGGGCGGACCTGCGGATCGTGGTCAGGTGCGAGTTCTTCGCGACCGCGCTTAACCTCGCGGCGGAGGGGGCAGGGATCGCCTTGGTCGATCCGATCAGCGCCGCGTGCCACTCGGCGCCCGACATCGTCATCCGGCCGTTCACCCCGCGCATCGCCTACGAGGTGGCCGTGCTGAAGCCGGCGCAGAGCGGTCTCTCCCGTCTCGCTGAGGCCTTCGCCGGGGAGATCGACCGGCACGTTCGGCCCTACCTGATGGAGCACGGTTCGTGACACAGCCTCTCCCCGCCTCCGTCGCCGCCGCGATCCTGTCGGACCGCCTCCTGCCGGACGAGTTCGCGGCGATCTGCGATTGCGGCGGACGCCTCGCAGGCACATCCTCAGAGGCTGCCGCGAAAGCCCTCCTCCGGCGCCTCGGCGAGAAGGCGGCCGGGCGGCCGGCCGGGATCGTCCCCACACCCTATGACGGCTGGCGATCCGCCTCCGCCACGTTGGAACTCGTCGAGGCGGATCGAACCGTTCTGCTGGGCTGCCATCCCTTGGTACGCACCGTCGCCACGCCCCCCTCCGGGCTGGAGGCGGAGGTCGTGGATGTCGGGCGAGGCACCGAGGCGGAGTTCGCCGCGCTCTCCCCCCTTCTGGCAGGCCGCATCGTCTTGGTGCAGCACGAATACATGTTCGCGGCGGGGCACATCCACCGTCGATTGAAGTATGCCTGGGCACGAGAGGCGGGTGCCGTGGGCTTCCTGATCGCAGGCCCCCTTCCGACGCGCCCAGTTGCCGGGTCGTCCGGCCGGGGCCCAGAGGACGGAATCCCCGCCCTCGGCGTCGAGCCGGAGGCCGCCGCGCGCCTCGCGCCGACAGCGTTGGGTTACGCCCGGGCCCGGCTCACGATCGCCGCGACGGAATTCGCCGCCAGCACGGAGGCGATCCTGTTCGGCCTCCCGGGACAAACCGCCGACACCGTCGTGCTGAGCGCGCATCTCGACGGCCACGATCTCGCCGAGAGCGCGATGGACAACGCCACCGGTGTCGCAGTGGCCCTTGCCGTCACACGGGCGCTCGCCCCCCATGCGGGGTGTTTCCGGCGCGGACTGCGCCTTGCCTTCTTCAGCGCCGAGGAGTGGGCCCTGACGGGCTCGCGCGTCTATCTCGACGGCCTGCCCGTGGCCGAGCGCAAGACCCTCGCCATGAACCTCAACCTCGATTCCGTCGCCGGCTCCGGCCACCTGACGGCCTTGTGCAGCGGTCTTCCGGCCCTCGCGGCCTGGGCGGAGCGGACCACCCGCGCGGCGGGCGCGCCGGTGAGAACCTTCCTCCCGCCGATGGCCAACTCGGACCACGCCAACTTCACGCGACACGGCATCCCGGCCTTGCGCCTCGTCGCAGGGTTCGACGAGAGGCCCTCCAATCTCAGGTACGTTCTGACAACGGCCGATACGCGCGACAAGGTGACGGAGGGGCAACTGCGTCTCGCGACCCTCGCCGCCACAGCAATGGTGTGGTCCGCGCTCACCGATGAGCAGCTTCCCTACTAAGGAGCCTGCCCCCTCCAGGGGTGATCTTTATTGTGGGGAGCGCCCCGCAGCCATCGCAGCGCTCGTTCCACCGAATTGCAAATCGAACACGCGGCGCTCGCCGCAGACGTTACTCCGGTATCGCGTTCTTCGTAGGGCTGCAAAGCCAGTCGATCGAACTACGCCAGAATGTCCGGTTGCAGTAGCCCTTCGCCTGAAAGCGGATTTTCCGCTTTCGGCCAGAACCGTTCGCGACACGGATCATCGCTCGTCCGGGGACCACTCGGGGCTGTAGCCCCCGAGAGTCGGGTGATACATCTCGTCGCCGGAATGCTGCGTGAACTCAACGTTGAGGCGATCCTTGTGCAACCCCAGGATCTCGATGCAGTGGGCGCGCAGCGCCTTGGCGACCTCCATCCGCAACTCCGCCGAGCGTCCCTTGCGGATGTCCAGCATCATCACGGAGACCGGCACCGGCTCGCCGCCGGCTTCCGGTATCCGCCACACGCCGCCCTCGCCGAGTTCGCGGATGGCGACGCTGATCCGCCTGATGTCGACCGCCATCATCTCCGCATAGGTCCGGCTCATCTGCGCCGCGAGGCGCTTCTTGGAGGCCACAGGATGGGGGCCGATGACGTCCAGCTGAAGGTACGGCATGGATGGCTCCAGGTTCAGGCGGCGTTCGCGGTCGCAAGCCCGTAGCGCGCCGACGGCTTGGCGTTGCCGAACTTGGCGGCAAGGGCCCGGCGATCCTCCTCCCAGCGCGACCAGTCGGACGCATCCTGCAGGCCCGGGATGGTGACAAGCTCGCCCTGGTCGAGACCGGCCAAGGCCGCGTCGACCAGATCCGCCGCCGACATGGTGATCGCGGACGTCTTCTGCGCCGCGTAACCGGCGACATCCCAGAATTCTGTGGCCGTCGCGCCGGGCAGCACGGTCTGGACGCGGACGCCCTTGTCCGCGAGGTCCTTCTGCAACGCGTGGCCGAAGCTGAGGACGTAGGACTTCGAGGCGCTGTAGACGCCGTTCAGCATCTCGACCGCGATGCCGACCACGGACGAGATATTGATGATGGTCCCCGATCCGCGCGCCACGAAGGCCGGAGCGATTGCGTAGGTCAGGCGGGTCAGCGCGGTGATGTTGAGCTGGATCATGGCGTCCATCGTCTCGACGTCGGCCTGAAGGGTCGAGGCGACGGAGCCGATCCCGGCGTTGTTGACCAGCATGGTGATGCTCGCGTCCTCGCGCAGGCGAGCCTCCAGGCGCGCGAGATCGTCCTTGCGCCCCAGGTCGGCCTTGAACGGCTCGACCTTGCGCCCCGTCTCGCGGGTCAGGCGGTCGGCCAGTGCCTGCAGGCGCTCATCGTTTCGAGCGACTAGCAGCAGGTCATACCCCCGTCTGGCGAGGCGGTCGGCGTAAACCGCGCCGATGCCGGCAGATGCACCGGTCACGACAGCGAGGCCCTTCGTGGATCGAGTGGTCATCGTCGTTCTCCTCGTCATGCGCGCCACAGGTCGGCGGCCTTCCATGGGAGGAAGCTACCGTTGCCCTGGAGCGGCGCAAATGTCATAGTTGCGTCGATTTAGGTCATTGGAGTCGGGCATGCAGCGCGTGGGCTTCGTCGTCTATCCCGGCTACTCGATGATGGCGCTGGCGGCCGTGCCGGCCTTTGAGGTCGCCAACCTCGCGGCTGACGAAGCGACCTACGACATCCACTTCATCTCCGAGCATGGAGGTCCGGTCGGCACCTCGGCCGGCCTGAACGTGGAAACGGAGACATTTGGCGAAACGCCCTTCGACACGCTCGTCATCGGCGGCGGCACCTTCGTGCAACCGTCGACGCTGGGCCTCGTCGCGCTCGTTCAGCGTGCGGCCGCTCGGGCCCGGCGCGTCGCCGCCATCTGCACGGGAGCCTTCGTCCTCGGCGAGGCCGGACTGCTCGACGGGCGGCGAGTCACAACGCACTGGATGCATGCGCGGGAGCTACAGGCCCAATTCCCACAATGCACGGCCGACACGGATCGCATCTTCATCAACGACGGCCCGATCTGGACGTCGGCGGGCATGAGTGCCGGCATCGACCTCGCGCTCGCCCTGATCGAGGCGGATCTCGGCCACGCGGTGACGAAGGAGATCGCCAAGAAGCTCGTGCTCTACCATCGCCGGGCAGGTGGCCAGTCGCAGTTCTCGACCCTGCTCGACCTCGACGCGAAGTCGGACCGCATCCAGGCGGCCCTGACCTATGCCAAGCGGAACCTCCACCGCCCGCTCTCGGTCGAGGAATTGGCGCAAGCCGCCCACCTCAGCCCGCGCCAGTTCAGCCGTGTGTTCCATGCCGAGACCGGCCAGTCGCCGGCCAAGGCGGTCGAGAACCTCCGGGTCGAGGCTGCGCGAGTTTTGATGGAACGCAGCCGGCATCCTATTGACGCCGTCGCCGACCAAACCGGCTTCGCAGACCGCAACCGGATGCGTCGCGCGTTCCTTCGAGCGTTCGGGCAGCCGCCACAGGCTATCCGGCGCAATGCGCGTGGGGATTTGAATACGGCAAATGCGTAGCGTTGGCCACCCGCGGTCAAACACCCCTTGCAGAATAATTCGCCCCGAACGTCTGCTTCATTGCGAAGATTCGACAACTAAATCTGTCTGATTCGAATTTTGGCAGCTCGTCCGATTTTCCAGCCGGTCAGCGCAGAGGCAGGCCAGCGGTTTTCAACCACATTTGCCAGCACGAAGCGCTCACCTAAACATCTCAGATGGGCGGTTTCGAGACGGTCTACTTTCGGACAACAACGTCTTGAAGCCGACATCGCCGCCGGGACCGCTTTCGACCCACATGAGCCGTCCGCGGTTCAGGAAGCTCGATCTGAACGCCGACGTCCAATGGGACCTCAAACGCGCACTACGTGATCGAACCCCACGTGAAATCATACTGTAACGAGGCATGACAAAGATACACCGCCGTCCGCCAGAAAGGGTGTCGAATGGCTATCTACATACTCGTTGCTGGATCGTGGCACGGTAGTTGGTGTTGGTCGCAGGTCGTGCCGCTGCTCGAGCGAGCCGGACATCGCGTTCTGACACCCGATCTGTACGACGTGATCTCTGGTCAGCACTCCATGGCAAAACAGCCGCTCCAAGCTTGGGCGGATCAGGTTGCCGCGATTACCGCCGCCCAGAGCGAACCGGTCATTCTCGTCGGGCACAGCCGCGCCGGCCTCATCATCAGTGAAGTGGCCGAACGCATACCTCATAAAATCGCGTCACTCGTTTATCTATGCGCCTTTCTTCTCAAAGATGGTCAGACGTTAAATGATATCGTACAGTAATCGGCCAATGCCGAGGCCTTTAGTAAGGCGCTAATATTTGACGATGACGGAAACTGTACCGTCAGTCGCGAAGGAGTCAAAATATTTTTCTACAACGAAACGCCTGAACCGCTCGTGCAGTTCGCGCGCGAACGCCTTGTTCCCGAGACTACCGAGATTTGGTCGACGCCGATCCACGTTACTGAGCCTCGCTTCGGGTCGGTCCGACGAGCCTACATCACGTGCGCGAAAGATCAGGCGATCCCGATCGCTCGGCAGCAAGCCATGCAACGCGCCACTCCAGTTTCGCACACCGTCACGTTGGAGAGCGATCACTCGCCATTCTTTTCTCAGCCCAGCGAATTGGTCGCTGCGCTTGAGCATATTCGGCAAGCAGACTGAGCGCGGAAAAGCTTCTTGCGATGATAGCAGCGTCCGCTTTCCAGCAGTGCCTCTACCATACCGTTCCGACCGGGTTGGGTCGCAAGCAGGATGACCCCTGAGGGTGGTTTTGCGCCTGTCCTGTGTGGATGGCTCCCGCAGCGCAAGTGGCGAATTGAGCTTCTGACGCGTTGGTCGGTTGCAGTCTTGTGTCCGGCCTGTCGATGCAGTCGTTCATGTTGACCGCTGGCCCTGATGGTATCCGCGAGCTGGGTCCCACTCCGCTTTGCGGGCTATGACGCCCTGGACAGACGGCGGGGTGTCCCGGCTCCCGGTCTGACGGTTCGCCATCAACTCTCATCGTCCTCGCAGCCTGGAAACGTCTCCTCTGCGTGCTGTCAGGCAGCCCTGGCCGCCGGTGCGCGGTAGGTGCCGCCGCGGGTCATGATCGCCCAGGCGACCCGCGCCGTGCGATTGGCCGCCGCAACGGTCACCACGCGCAAGGGAGGCGCCTATCAAGACAATGCCCGGTCTGTGGCCGCCGTTCACAGTTTCATCGCCTCGGGGAAGCCGCCAGGCTCGACTGCGATGACCCGGACCGGGCAGGTCTCCTGAGCCCGCTCGATCTGCGCCCGCTTCGGATCCGGGGGCACCGGATCATAGAGCTGGATCTCGTCACCCACGGATCTCGAAATGGTCGGGCGCAGCGTAGCAGAACTTGGCTTAGCCCTGGCAGCGATTGAGATCGACGACACCCGTTCCCGAGCGCCGAGGCAGGGTACGGATGATCGGTGGACCGGAAGCCGCGATGGCGCGAGGTCCGGATTGGCTCATGTCCAGGCGCGCAGGCGGCCGGAGTCCAGTGCTTCCTGTGCGCAGCGATAGCCGAGCTCGGCCGTCGTCTCGAAGCTCGACCACGCCCGCAGGTCGACTCCGGCCAGGGCGGGTCT
This sequence comes from Methylobacterium sp. C33D, assembly GCF_053345825.1. Lineage (NCBI taxonomy): Bacteria > Pseudomonadati > Pseudomonadota > Alphaproteobacteria > Hyphomicrobiales > Methylobacteriaceae > Methylobacterium > Methylobacterium sp. C33D. The sequence goes on along the minus strand of NZ_JBKFAV010000017.1, from coordinate 73,002 downwards.
GAGCAGGACGGCGGCGCGGGTGACGGCCGCCATGGTCTGGGCGCCGCTCGACACCATGGCGGAGCGCAGGAGCAGGTGGGCGATGCCGGGAAGCTGGTCCGAGATGCCCAGGAAGCGCCGGAACGCCTGCGCGCCCCGACCCTGCCGCGCCATGACTTGGAAGGCGGCGTCGCTGCCGACATCCACCGCGAGGACCGGCCCGCGGTCGAGGTCAGCCATCACGTCGGCGGGCAGGTTGTTCATCATGCCGCCATCCACGAGGATCCCGTCCGCGCTCGCCACCGGAGGCAGCAACCCGGGAATGGCGATGCTGGCCCGAACCGCCCGGTCAAGGGGGCCCGCCCAGTGGACCATGGCGGTGCCGGTGGTGAGATTCGAGGACACGCAGAAGAACGGGCGCCAGAGATCCTCGATGCGGGCATCCCCGAAGCGCGCGGCCAATCCCGCATCCACCTTGGCTCCGCGCGTCAGGGCGTGGAACGGCAGGGTGTAGTCGTCGAGAGGATTGCGTCCGACGAAGGACGCGACCGTGTCGGCCTCGATCGCGTCGAGGCTCCAGTCCAGGGCGACGCTGGCGGCCAGGATCGAGCCCATGCTGGTGCCGCCGACGAGATCGATGTCGAGCCCGGCCTCGGCGAGCGCCCGCAGGACGCCGAGATGGGCGAGGCCGCGGGCCCCGCCTCCGCCGAGGACGAGGGCGCGGGCATGGCCGGACGCGATCCGGGCGAGCCGGGCGAAGTCGCCGGCGTGGTTCTCGCGGACCTGGAGCCGCAGGGAGAAGGGGAGCGCGGCGACGTCCGGATGCAGGGGGCGCGGCAGGCGCGCCTCGGCGGGCTGTGCTACCGCGAGGTCCATGCGGATCCAGGGAGAGCGGATCGCGGCCAGGTAGGCCGCCGCGCCCGGCCGCGGTGGCGCACCAGGCTCGGCCAGCAGCAGGACGTGGTCGGCATGACGCAGGCAGAGCTGGCACCAGGGGCAGTCGATCCGGTGGGCGACGAAGACCGTGCGGTCGTGCGCCTGCTCGTAGCGGTGGAACCAGGCCTCGTCGGCCTCGGGCGGCCACTCGGACAGGCAGCCGGTCCGCCCCGGCAGCGCGGCGTCGAGGGCCCGCGCCAGCCGCTCGCCGAAGGCCGTCGCCGTGCGTCCCTCGGTCACCGCCAGGACGGCGAAGCTCCGCGGCGCGTGGCGCAGGGTCACGCCCGTATGGGCGATGCGCAGCCGCGCGGCCAGGACCCGGGCGAAGTAGAGCAGCGTCCCGGGATGGGCGGCGATCAGATCGGCGAACGCGTCTCGGGAGAGCCGCAGGAGGTGCGTGTCGCGCAGGGCCGTCGCGGTGACCGAGCGCGGCTCGCCGGTGAGCAGGGCGAGTTCGCCCACGGTGTCCGGTGGGGACAGGCGGATGAGGCGGCGCACGCTGCCGTCGCGCGGGTCGCGGGTCGAGAGGCCGACCGCGCCGCTGACCAGCGTGTAGAGCGCGTCGGCCTCGTCCCCCTCCTCGAACAATGGCCGTCCCCCGGCGACCGCGACCGAGGTCATCCGCGCCCGGACCGCGTCGGCGGCCTCTCCGCCGAGGTCGGCCAGGAACGGGATCTCCGCGCGCCCCGACGCGATGGCGGCGGGGCCAAGCACGAGGTCGCAGATGTCGAGGCGTTCGGTGCTCATCGGCCGGCGCGCCGCAGCAGGTGATCCGCGAGGATCCCGAGCGCCGCACCGCTGCCGACGCGGCCGAGGCCGAGGCGCAGGCGGTCCGCGGGGATCGACGCCAGCGCAGAGTGCCACAGGGCGGAGGGCAACACGAGGACGCCGTCCTCCGCCGCGAGAATCCGCGCGAAGGTCGTCGCCCCCTCCCGCCCGCGGAAGCGGGGACAGGCGAAGGCGAGGTTCCTCGGCTCGTCCGGATCGAACAGGTCCGGATGGCGGTCGAGGAGCGCCCGCAGGCGGTGAAGGTTGCGTTGCCCGATCCCGCGGGCGCGGCCGGTCAGGTGCGGCTCGGCCTGCAGCGCGACCTGCGCCAGGATCTCGCTCGGCCGGGCGAGGCAGCTCGACAGCAGATTCTTGGCCGCGAGGATGCGGTCGAGCAGCGCGCGGTCGCGACAGGCGGCCCAGCCGACGCGCAGCCCCGGGAGCCCGAACCCCTTCGACAGCCCGTTGATGGAGATTCCGCGCTCGTACAGGTCGACGACGGGCGGAACGGCGCGCTCCGGGTCGCGGTCCGTCTGGCGGTAGACCTCGTCGTTGACGAGCCACAACCCGTGTCGGCGGCAGAGGTCGATCAGGCCGTCCAGGGTCGCTCGATCCAGCACCGCACCGGTCGGGCTGTTGGGGAAGTTCGTCAGCACGAGCCGCGTGTTCGGCCGGATGGCCGCCGCGAGGCGGTCGAGATCGAGGGGCCAGTTTCGGTCCGGGCGGAGCGCGACGCCGTCGGCCGCGCACAGGCGGGTCACGACGAGTTCCGAGGGCTGGTAGATCGGCACCACCACCACCGCGTGGTCGGCCGGACCGAGCAGCGCGCTCAGCACGCAGGTCACCGCTTCCTGCGCGCCCGCGCTGATCAGCACATCGTCCGCCTCGAGCCGATGGTAGCGGGCGGAGACGGTGGCGCGCAGCCGGGGGGCGCCGCGCGGGTCGGCGTAGCCGAGATCCGCCACCCGCCAGCGCCGACGATCCTCCGGACCGGCGAGGTGCAGCAACGCGGCGAGCGTCAGCGGTTCCGAATCCGAGGCCGCGAGGGCGTGGTGCGCGCAGCCCGACCAGCGGTCGAGATACGCCGCCAACGCGAACGCGCGCGACGGGGCGATCCCGTGATCCTGCCGCGTGTCGGGGACGGCCTCCTCCGTCCGGGGGGCGGCCCACAGGCCCGGTCCAGCGTCGTCCTCGAGCGCCATCGTCGACCTCACGCGCCCCGCGCCGGCCCTGCGGCGACGCGCAGGTAGGTCGCGCCGATCCGCGTGGCGGCCCGCAGCGTCCCACCGAGCGAACCGGCCACCTTCGAGGATCCGCCGAGACGGCGGCGGTAGGGCATCGGCACCTCGCGGATGCGCAGGCCCGCGCGGGCGGCCTGCATCTGCATCTCGATGTTCCAGCCGTAGGTCAGCTCGCGCAGGTCGAGGGCCCTCAGCGCGGCGCGGTCGATGGCGCGGAAGGCGCACATGTCGGTGTAGCGGACGCCGTAGCGCAGGCCGATGCCGAGGCCGGCGAGGCGGCCGGCGAGGACCTGGTGCCAGAGCATCGATCCCGGCTCTCGGCTCCCCAGCGTGCGCGAGGCGAGGACGAGGTCGTGGTGGCCGGCGAGCACCGGCCCGGCGATGCGGTCGATCAGGTCGCCGCGATCCGCGCCGTCGCCGTCGAGATAGACGATCGCGCGCGAGGCCGGATCGGCCGCGGCCGCACCGAGCGCGCAGGCCCGGCCGTAGCCGCGCCCGGCCTCGACCACCCGCGCGCCCGCGGCCCGGGCGATGGCCTGCGTCCCGTCGGTCGAGCCGCTGTCGGCGACGACGATGTCGGCCGCGTAGGCGGGCGGGATCTCGCGGATCACCGCACCGATCGCCGCGGCCTCGTTCAGGGTCGGGATGACGATGCTGACCGGGTGCATCGCTCAGAGACTCCAGCGCAGGCCGCAGTTGCGGCACGGAGCGGGCGGCGCGTCGGAGAGGAGCGACGTGCGGAAGTCGCGATAGGCCGGTCCGTTCCAGATCTCCCGGAGCGTGGCCTGCGTGGCGTCGCCCAGCGTGTAGTTGGCGTAGCCGCGCACCGAGAAGGGCGCGATGCAGCAGGGCAGCGCCCGTCCGTGGGCGGTGACGTACATCAGGGACCAGGGTCGCCGACAGGTGGCCCAGGTGCGGTCCTCCTGCCGTTTCAGGCTGATCCCGGGCTCGGTCGCGCCCGAGGCGTCGAGCGTCACCCCCAGCGACCGGCCCAGGGCCTCGGCCTCGGCGATCGCCGCGGTCTCGTCGGCCCGCGCGCTCTCGAACAGCGACAGGTCGGCGCGGGCCATGCCGTACCCGGCCTCATCGAAGACGAGGCGCTGCAGGTGCACCTCGGTCACGCCCATCTCGGCCGCCAGCCGCACGAAGGCCGGGAGCTGGTCCACGGTCTCCTTGAGGCCCGTCAGCCAGAGCGAGACCCGCGGCGTCGTGGCACCACTCGCCTTCTGGAACGCGACGAACTTGCCGACGTCGCGCACGATCCGGTCGAAGAAGTCCTTGCCGCGCACCCTGCGGTACGAGGCCCGGTCGGCGGCGTCGAGGGAGACGCGCAGCTCGTCGAGACCGGTCTCGATCAGCTCCCGGAAGCGCTTCGGCTGCATCAGGGTGCCGTTGGTGTTGAACAGGACGTAGGTGCCGCGATCCTTGAGGTAGCGGACCATCCGCGGCAGGTCCCTCACCAGCATCGGCTCGCCGACCCCGTGGAGCACGACCCGGGCGACGTTCGGCACTTGGTCGACGATCCGCGTGAACAGATCCCAGCTCATGTCGGCCGGGGGCTCGAGGGTCTCGAAGGTGCGCGGGCAGGTCTCGCACAGCAGGTTGCAGCGGTTCGTGACCTCCAGGTAGAGGCAGACCGGCGGCGCCACGGCCTCGGAGGCGCGGTCGGCACCGATCGCCTCGAAGTAGCGGCGCGGATCCTTCAGGGCGGCTGAGGCCGTCATCGGGCGGTTCCTTCCGGGAGGGCGGCGAGGGGTGCGGTGCGGGCCTGCCACAGGGAGCGGGCGGCCAGGACGAGGGCCGGGACGAAGACCAGCGACGGCCAGAGGAAGCGGTCGTTGAGCGGATCGATCAGGAACAGGATCGGCGCCGCGCCGAGCCAGATCAGGGCCGGGGCCGGCGCGACCACCGCGGGCAGCGCCAGCCAGGGGTAATACCAAGCGTAGTGCGGGCTCGCCGCGCAGGTGGTGAGGGCGGCGAGGAGCCCGGCATCGCGGCACAGCGCGACCGCGTCGCGCGCGGGTGCCCGGTCCCGGCCGAAGGCGATCCGGAGCGCGAGCGCGGCGAGCGTCAGGCCGGCGCAGACCAGGTAGGTCCGCAGCAGGCCCGGGGGGCCGAGCCCGAGATGGCCGAGCCCGGCGAGCAGCCAGTAGCCCGCGCCGGTCTCGTACCCCTCCTCGGCCCCGTAGCCTCCGGCGAAGCCGAGCACGTTCGCGCCGGCGCCGAGATAGGGCAGGTAGAGGACGGCGATCACGGCCGCTCCGACGAGCATCGGCCGCCACAGCCGGCCACCGCGCACGAAGGCGGGCGCCACCGCGACGGGCAGCAGCTTCACCAGCGTCGCCGCGCCGAGGAGCGCGCCCGCGAGTCCGTACCGATGGCGGGTGCGGGCCAATAGCGCCAGGCCGAGGAGACCGATCGCCACGGCGTCGACGTGCCCGTCGCAGGCGAAGGACCACAGGGCGAGCGGGTTCCAGGCGTAGATCAGGATGCGCGCCGACGGCAGGCCGGCGCCGCGCAGGATCGCGAGCATCGCCAACACGCCCAGGGCCTCGAAGCCCAGCATCGCCAGCTTCATCCCGGTGACGCCGTGCGCGAGCTGGCCGACGGCGGCGAAGACCATCTGCGCCGCGGGCGGGTAGATCGTGCGGGCGTAATCCTTCCGGTTGATCAGCGGGTAGACCGCCGGATCGCGCAACTGTTCGAGGGCCGGATCGGCCGGGATGTAGCGGTAGGGGTTGATCCCGGCCGCCTGGACCTGCCCGTCCCAGACGTAGCGGTAGATGTCGCTCGACAGGAATGGCGGCACCGGCAGCAGCGCGGCCCGCATCAGCACGGCGACGCCGAGGATCGTCCACAGGGCCGCCCGCGGCAGCCGTTCCCGCAGCACGAGGGCCACGGCGAGGAGGTAGACCGCGAGGCCGACCGCCACGGTGCCGACGAAGACGTTGGCGCGGGTGACCGAGCCGACCGTGTCGGCGCCCGGCACGTGGATCGCGAGCGCGCCGACATTCACGACGAGCAGCGCGAGGCCGAGAGCCGCGAGCCGGCGCGCGGGGCTGGCGAGGAGCCGGGTCATGCGGGCACGGCCTCCGACGTCTCCGCCAGCCGCGCCAGGACCGCGCGCGTCGCCGGGGCGGCGAAGCCGGTCCTGTCGACCGAGAGCCGGGCGAGCGCGGCCGCGTCGTCGACGTCGAACCAGGGCTCCAGCTCGACGAGATCGAGGCCGATCTCGCGCGCCCGGGCGCGGGTCGCGGCCGCGACGGTGTCGGTACTCCAGGCGATGTCGGCGAACAGGCGGGCATGGGCCTGCTTGAGGCCGAGAATGTAGTAGCCGCCGTCGTCGCAGGCGCCGAGCACGGCGCGGTCTCCCGGCGCGAGCAGGATCCGGGCGGCCTGGACGAGAAGGCGCGTCGGCAGCGTCGGGATGTCGGCGCTGAGCACGCAGGCCGCCGCATGGCCCTCCGCGAGCATGCCCCCGACGGCCTGCAGCAGGCAGCGGCCGAAGCCCTCGACCGCCGGCGGGGCCGGGATGTCGCCGTCCGCCGGGACGAGCTGCGTGCCACGTGCGAGGTTTGGGATCACCAGCGCCTCGGCGCCGCGCGGCGCGTAGGCCGCGTAGGCGGCGATCGGCGCGGTGCGCGCCGCCTCCAGGATGTTGGCGGTCGTGTCGCGCAGGAAGGCGGCGCTCAGGCGCGCGGCCTGGTCGGGACTCAGCGGCGGGCACAGCCGCGTCTTGGAGCGGCCGCTGCGCGGCGCCTTGGCCATCACGCCGATCGCGCAGGTGGCGGACGATGCGGATGTCGGTCTCGGTAGCATCTCCCAGAATCCTCCGCGCTCAGTGGAAGGGCCGGACGATCCCGATGCGGAGCGTCTCGTCCGGCGGGATCGCGGTGGCCGAGCCGGGCGCGAAGGTCGGCAGCGCGTGCAGGCGCTCCGGCGTCAGGCCCATGAGGGCGACGTGCTCGCCGAGCAGCGCCACCGCCTCGACCGGCACGGCCACGAGCCGGGGGCCGATCCCGCTCCAGGCCACCGGCCGGAGGCCGAGCCAGGTCAGCCCGAGGGCGCCGTCGAGGCGCACGATGACGGCGGTGCCGCCGTCGGCGCGGCGGACGAGCCCGGTCACGCGGCCGAGCACGGGCTGGGACTCCTCCGGCTGGAGCAGGAAGCGGCCCGGGAGATCGCCGACGCGCACCGGCTGGGGAAACCGGTCGGCGGCACGACCGGCCATCTCGGGGGCGGTCATGCCGGGCTTCGGCATGTGGTCGGGGGTCGGCGAGGGACCGGCCGTCTGCGCCCGCCCCGCACCGGTGAGGGCGAGGGTCAGCAGGATCGCGCCGCAGGCGCAGGGAAGCGCGCGGGTGCTCACAGGCCGGCGAACCAGCTGAAACCGCGGCTCTCCCAGTAGCCGCCCGGATAGGTGTTGGTGACCTCGATGGCCGTGATCCATTTCGGGTTCTTGAAGCCGAGCTTGACCGCGGTGCGCAGGCGCAGCGGATACCCGTAGGGATCCGGCAGGTCCTTGCCGGCGTAGCGGGTGGCGAGCAGCGTCTGCGGGTGCAGCGCGCTGGCCATGTCGATGCTGCTCGGGTAGTCGTCCGCCGTCTTGAAGGCGACGTACTTGGCGGTGAGGTCGGCGCCGACGCGCTCCAGGAAGGCGCGGAGCGGCACGCCCGACCACTGCCCGATATAGTCCCAGCCCTCCACGCAGACGTGGCGGACGATGATCTCGCGCTCGGGCAGTTCCGCGATCTGCCGGCGCGTCCAGGGCCGCCTGTCGGAGATCAGCCCGGCGAGCTCGAGCCGCCACGCCTCGCCGTCGACCGGCTTGACGTCCTCGACATCGTAGTAGGCGTTGAAGCGCGGCGGCTTCAGAACCTGGGAGGCGGGGTATTCCGGCGCGAGCTTGCGGGGATCGAAGAGGGCGGCCTGGACGCCGTCGGTGAAGTCGGAGACCGCGCGGAGCGCGCGGCCGACCGCGGTCGTGTCGGTCACGTCGCAGCCGGTGAGCATAGTGAGCGCCCCCAGCGTCAGGCCGCCGCGCAGCAGACCGCGCCGCTCGATCTGCCGGATCAGGGGCCTGTGGTCGTCGAGGATGCCGGGATCCGGCACGCTGAGGGGGCGGAACGGCGACCTCATCGCGCCGCCTCCCGCGCCACGGCCGGGAGGGCCGGACGGCGGACCGGGCCGCCGGTCAGCATCGCCCACAGCGTGCGCGGCACGAGCAGGGCGAGCACGACGTGGATGGCGAGAAAGCCCGCCAGCACCGCCATGCCGGCGAAGTGGACGAGGCGCGCGCCCTGGAAGCCGCCGAGCAGCGCGACGAGACCGGAGAACTGGACCGGCTTCCAGATGGCCAGCCCGCTGACGACCTGGCCGATGCCCGCCAGAATGGCCACGATGTAGAGGATCTTCTGGACGGCGTTGTAGGTCGTCAGATCCTCGTGGGCGAGCTTGAGCCGCAGCGCGTCGCGGACCGTCTGCACGATGTCGCGCGGCCGGATCGGCAGGAGGCGCTCGCGCAGGCGCCCCGTCGCCACGCCGTAGACGAGATAGGCGCCGCCGTTAGCAACCAGCAGCCACATGGCGGCGAAATGCCAGAGCAGGCTCTCGGCCGCCCAGGACCCGAGCCGGATCGCCTTGGGAAAGTACACGCCGTGGATGATGACGGAATCGTCGTAGATGCCCCAGCCGGAGCCGATCAGCACCACCATCGCCACGGCGTTCGTCCAGTGCATGACCCGCACCGGCCAAGGGTGCAGGCGGGAGGCGGAAGCGCTGCCGTTCATCCTCATGGTCCGGATGTCCCCTGTGATTTCCGATCCCGTGCGCGAGATGTATTCGAGCGACCGCGCGCCGACCTTCGGTATTGGATCCGCATTTCACGACGTCTCTCGGTCGAGGCGACGATAATTTGCGAGATCAGATGATAGATTTCGTGTCAGCATAAGGCATAAAGAGGAATCTATGTCCTGCGATACGCTCTCAAATCTGTTCTCGACCCTGTCGGTGCAGGTTCACGCTTTCGCATTCTGCGAGATTCAGGCAGGCTGGCAGCTGTCGAAGAACGGCATGCCGGACGCGATCCTCGTTCATTACGTTCTGGCAGGGTGCGGGACGATTGCCGTGGAAGGTCAAGAACCTCTGCGTTTCGGGCCGAATTGCATCATCATCCCGCCGCGCGGCATGCGGCACGCAATCGGTTTCGCCGGAGCCAGCCGTGCGGTTACCGCTGACGATGCGCGCAGAGTACTTCCAGACGGCCTCATCGCACTGACGGCCGGCGATGGGAGTCGCGACATTCTCCTGGCCTGCGGATCCATCTCGGCGCGCTATGCCGGCGCGCTCGGTCTCTTCGATCGCCTGCACGACGCGCTGGTCGAGGATCTGTCGGGCAGCGATCGGTTGCGCCACGCCTTCGCGTTCATGGTCGAGGAACTGGTTCAACCGAGTTTCGGCACGCAGGAGGTGACGAGCGCCCTGATGAAGCAGTGTCTTGCGATCCTGCTTCGCGTTCACCTGAAGGAGAAGGGCGCGCAATCGCCGATCTTCGAGACATTGCGCGATCCGAGGCTGGTCCCGGCGATCGCGGCGATCCTCGATGCGCCCGGGGCGCCGCACACAGTCGACAGCCTGGCTGCGCTCTGCGGGATGAGCCGCTCCGGTTTCGCCGAGCGCTTCTCCGCCATCTTCGACGAGGGACCGATCGAATATCTGCAGCGGGCGCGCCTGCAACGGGCAGCCAAGATGCTGACGGCGTCGCCCATGCCCGTGAAGGTCATCGCCGAGAGTGTCGGCTACGCCAGCCGCAGCTACTTCTCGCACGCTTTCAAAGCCGCCTACGGCTGCGATCCGAGCGCCTACCGCACGCGGGCGACGCGACTGGTCCAGGCGCTGGAACCCCTGGCGCCGCGCGGAGCCGACGTCGCGGGCCCGGATTCCGCGAAGACTTGAGGGGGCGCGCGGGCCGATCGGTCGCGGGTCGGACACGAACATCGAAGACACTGTCACCATCAATGCTGACAGTCTCGCCAAGACGATGAAGCAGTGGAAGCCGCTCGACGTGCTGTATCGTGCAAATCTGGTGCTGTGGTGCGAGGGCGATCTCGGACTCGGTGCGACCCACAGGGAGCGGCGGGCGCACCGGCTCGGCCCGTGCCCGGCGACGGTCCGCCCGGGTCACAGAGGGCGGCAGGTTGCGGCCGCGCTTCCATCGTCACGATGGTTCAGTCACCAGGGAAGCGGATTGTTGAACCGGTCGACGTAGCGCAGCCCGACCAAGCCGCGGTTCGCCGCGATCATATCGACCACGCGCGGGATGCTCTCCTCGACAGACAGGGTTGCATCGCCGCCGCCCATCTCGGTCCGCACCCAGCCGGGGGCGACGAGGAGCAGGGCGTGCCCGTCGTCGGGGTGCTTGGCCGCATAGCCCTGCATGAGCATGTTGAGGGCGGCCTTGCTGGACGCGTAGAGCTGCCAGCCGCCGGTGGCGTTCGCGATGCTCCCGAGTTCGGAGCTCATGATCCCGATGGTGCCGCCGGCCGGCACCAGATCCCGCAGGAGTTCGACCGCGCGCACGGGCGAGAAGGCGTTGGTCAGCATCATGTCGAGAAAGTCCGTCTCGCGCGCGCTGACCGGGCTGGCCTCGATGTCGCGCGCGATGCCCGCATTGATGAACAGGACATCCACGCATCGACCGCTCAGGCGCTCGCGCAGCGTGCGGACCGAGCCCGCATCGTTGATGTCGACCGGCCGGATCTCAAGCCTGTCGGGGAAGCGGTTCGCGAGCGTCTCGAGCTGGTCGGAGCGGCCGCGTGCCGTTGCGATCACGCGCCACCCGCGCCCGAGCCACTCCGCCGCGAGGGCGAGACCCAGTCCGCGCGAAGCGCCGACGATGAGCGCCGTGGATTGCCCTGTCATGGGAGCCTCCTCTGAATTGCCTCGGCTCCATGTGGCGCAGCGGCGCTCGAGAAATGAGCGCCGTTCTGTCAGATCATTCCGGACCCGGAGTCATGGAACGATGCCGTACGATGGCCGGCTGCTCGCCGGCGTGACGATCCTGATGGCGGTGGTCGAGGCCGGGACCATGACCCGGGCCGCCGAGGCCCTCGGGCTCACCCAGTCCGGCGTCGGTCGCGCCATCCAGCGCCTGGAGGCGCGTGTCGGCGTGCGCCTGCTCGACCGCACGACCCGGACCTTGCGGCTCACCGACGAGGGGCGACGCTTCTGGGAGCGGGTCGGCCCGCATCTCGACGGGATCGAGGCCGCGGCCCTGGAGGCGGCGGGCAGCGCTCAGGCGGTGCGCGGCCGCCTGCGGGTGAATGTCGACCCGTTCTTCTCGCGCCTGGTCCTGTCGCGGCAACTGGCGCACTTCCTCGCGATCCATCGCGAACTGCGGCTCGAACTGATCATGCGCGATCAGATCGGCGACCTCGTCGCCGACGGGTTCGATATGGCGCTCCGGTTCGGGGATCCACCGCTGGCGGGCTTCACCGCGCGCAAGCTCCTGGAGACGCGGATCCTGACGGTCGCGGCGCCGGCATACCTGGCTGCGCATGGCCGCCCCGCGCACCCGCGCGACCTCCGCGACCATGCCTGCATCGACTATCAGGATCCGTTGACGGGCCGTCCCTTCGCCTGGGAGTTTCGCCGCGGCGACGAGGTCGTGCCGGTGCGGCAGGCGGCGCGCCTGATGGTGTCGGACGTCGAGACGATGATCGGCGCCTGCTGCGAGGGCGCGGGGATCGCGCAGGTGATGCAGCTCGGCAGCCGGAACATCGTAGCGAGCGGCAAGCTCGTCGAGATCTTCCCGGATTGGCCCGACGAGACCTTCCCCCTGTACGCGATCTACCCGTCGCGCCAGCATCGCGCCGCCAAGGTCCGCGCCTTCACCGAATGGTGCCTGCAACTGGTCGGCGGCGACAACGCGCTCGCGACCGCCGCGACCCGGTGAGCCGCGCCCGGGGCTACAGCGCCGCCCGGCCGATCGAGGCACCGCCGTCGACGTAGAGCGTCTGCCCCGTCATGAACGCCGCCCCGTCCGACATCAGGAACGCGATGGCCGCTGCGATCTCCTCCGGCCGTCCGAAGCGGCCCATCGGCACCCCGGCGAGATAGCGCGTCTCGCCCTCGCTGCCCGGCGGGTTGTTCGCCCGGAACAGCTCGGTCTCGGTCGGGCCCGGCGCGACCGCGTTGACGGTGATCCCGGTCGTGGCGAGCTCGAGCGCCCAGGAGCGCGTGAAGCTGACGAGCGCGGCCTTCGCGGCCGCGTAGGCCGTGCGCTCGACGCTGCCGAGGACGGTCAGGCTGGCGATGTTGACCACCCGGCCCCAGCCGCGCTGGCGCATGCCCGGCAGGGTCGCCTGCACGGTCTGGACCGCCGGGTGGAGGTTGACGCGCAGGACCTCGTCCAGCGCGGGGATCTCGACCGCCCCGAGCCGCTGCGGCCGGACCAGTCCGACATTGTTGACCACGCCGTCGAAGGCGAAGCGTCCGGTCAGGTCCGCGAGGACCGCGTCGGTGGCGTCGCCGTCGGCGAGGTCGACCGGCACGAGCGTTCCGGGGAAGCCGTCGAGACCGCGGCGCGCGATGCCGACGACGTGGTGGCCCTCACCGGCGAGACGGTGGGCCAGCGCCAGCCCGATGCCCTTGCTGGCACCGGTCACGAGAAAGGTACGGGACATCCTGGATCTCCTCAGGGTCGTGGGTCCGTCGACGGGGTCAGGCAGCGATTGAGGCGGCGCGGCGGAGCGCCGGCAGCATGTCCGCGGGCTCGGGGCGGCGGGTGTAGTCGGGGTTCACCTCGGCGTAGAGGATCACGCCGTCCTGCCCGACGACGAAGCGTCCGGGCATCGGCAGGGTCCAGCTCGCGTCGCCGTTGAACGCCGGCAGGTCGTTCTTGAGGCTCTTGTAGAGGTCGACCAAGTAGTCGGGCAGGGCGAAGCGCAGGCCGAACGCGGCCGCGACGTCGTTGTGCGGGTCCGACAGGATCGGGAAGCCGAGCGCGTTCTGGCGGACCGATTTCCGGCTGTTGGCCGCCGTCTGCGGCGAGATGGCGACGAGGCTTGCGGCCAGGTGTTCGAATCGCGGCAGCGCTTCTTGGAGCGCCTGGAGCTCCATGTTGCAGTAGGGGCACCACACGCCGCGATAGAAGCTGATCACGAGCGAGCCGCGGTCCAGCAGGGTCACCGAGGAGACGGGCTGACCCTCCGGATCGTTGAGCCTGAAGGCCGGAGCCCGGTCGCCGGCCCTGAGGGCGCGGGCCGCCGCGCCGGAGGCGATCAGCTCCGCGGTGGCCCGGTGCATCGTCCGGATCACCGAGGGCGGGACGTTGTAGGGGGGCTTGCCGGCCTCGAAGTCGGCCTTGAACGCGTCGAGCTCGGATTGCAGGGTCATGGTGCGGCTTCCGGATGCATCACCGCGGCGGCGCGGCGCGGACGACCGGAGTGATGCGCCTCCCCCGATAGACAGGGCAGGCGGCCCAGGGCGATAACGCTCATTCCAGGGAGGAATGGCGTGGACCGGTATCAGGCGATGGCCACCTTCGTACGGGTCGTCGAGACCGGCTCCTTCTCGGGCGCCGCCCGGCTCCTGAACGTCGGCCAGCCTGCCGTCTCCAAGACGATCGCCCAGCTGGAGAACCGGCTGCAGGTCAGCCTGCTCGTCCGCTCGACCCATGGCCTGAGCCCCACGGAGGCGGGCCTGCGCTTCTACGAGCGGGCCCGGGCCGCCATCGCCGAGGCGGACGAGGCCGAGCGCGCGGCCCGCGGCGCGGGGGCCGGGCTCTCGGGCCGGCTGCGCGTCTCGGCGGCGACCACCTTCGCGCGGCTCCACGTGGTGCCGCTGCTACCGCGCTTTCTCGCCGCGCACCCGGACCTCGACATCGAGATCATCCTCGACGACCGGGTGATCGACCTCGTCAGCGCGGGGATCGACCTGTCGCTGCGCATGGGCGCCCTGCCGGACTCGACCGCCGTCGCGCGCAAGCTCGCGACCGGCGCGCGCTCGGTCCTCGCCACACCCGGCTACCTCGCCCGCGCGGGCGAGCCGCGCAGCCCGGCGGACCTGGCAGGGCACGAGGCGGTGATCTACAGCCAGCTGCCCGATGTCTGGTCCTTCACCCGGGACGGTGCCGCGGTGTCAGTCTCGGTCCATGGCCGCGTGCGGGTCAGCGCGGCCGAGGGCCTGCGGGCTGCGGTCCTGGCCGATATCGGACTCACCGTCACGTCGGACTGGATGTTCGCCCCCGAGTTGGCGAGCGGCGCGGTGCGGCGGCTGCTGGAGGCCTGGACGCTGCCCCCGATCGATCTCTGGGCGGTCTTCCCCACCGGCCGCATGGCCAGCGCCAAGGCACGGCTCTTCGCCGGCTTCGTCGAGGCAGCCATGGCCGAGACCGCGGCGGATCATTCCTCGGCGGCATAAGCCTTATCGCTCCGCGCCGTCATCCGTCGCCGGACGGAGCCGTCTACCTCGTCCTCACGCCGACCGAACGGGGCCGGCCACCACGAGGACAGCACCGATGGCCCGTTTCGACACCTACCGCGACGCCTTCCCCAACGCCCGCCTCACCCGCGAGCCGAACGGCGTGCTGGAGGTCATGCTCCACACCGAGGGGGGCAAGCTCGTCTTCGACGGCCACACCCACGAGCAGTTCGTCGACCTGTTCCACGCCATCGGCGAGGACCGCGACAACCGGGCGGTGATCCTGACCGGGGCGGGCGACGCGTTCATGGACGCGATCAGCCCCGAGGGCTTCGATTTCTTCACGCCGCAGGGCTACGACAAGATCCTGCGGGAGGGCCGCAAGGTGCTGGGCAACATCCTCGACATCGAGGTGCCGATGATCAGCGCGCTCAACGGCCCGGTCCTGCTGCACAGCGAGTACGCGTTGCTGACCGACATCGTTCTGGCGACGCCCGAGACGGTCTTCCAGGACAAGCCGCACTTCGAATTCGGCATCGTGCCGGGCGACGGCATGCACATCCTGTGGCCCGAGGTGATCGGCTCGATCCGCGGGCGGTACTTCCTGCTGACGCGGCAGGTCCTGGACGCGCAGACGGCCAAGGATTGGGGCGTGGTCAACGAGATCGTGCCGCAAGACCGGCTGCTGGCCCGGGCGCACGAGATCGCGGACGGGATCGCCGCCCTGCCGCCGCTCACCGGCCGCTACACCCGGATCGCCCTGACGCAGCGCCTGCGCCGACTCGTCGAGGAGGGCACCGGCTACGGCCTCGCCCTGGAGGGCATCAGCGCCGCCGACGTGGCCCGGACCATGGCCGCCCAGGCCTGAGCGCACAGCCTCTCCGAACCACCCCACGGTGTGCCGGGTCCGCGAGGATGGCCCGGCGCGCCGGCGGTTCAGAAGTAGGCCCGGATCTCCCGGGCGATGTCATCCACGTTCGTTTCCAGGGCAAAGTGGCCGGTGTCCAGGAAGCGCACCCGTGCGTCCGGGATGTCGCGTTTGAACGCCTCGGCTCCCGGCGGGACGAAGAACGGGTCGTTGCGGCCCCATATCGCGAGGAGCTTCGGGCGGCGCTCGCGGAAGAAGGCCTGGACCAGCGGGTAGCGTTCCAAGTTGCGCTTGTAGTCGAGCTTGAGCGTGACTTGGCGGTCCGCGTTGCCTGGCCGGGCCAGGATGGCGGCGTCGAGCGTGTACGCCTCGGGCTCGATGACGGACGGGTCGGGCACCCCGTGGAAGTAGGGTGCCTTGACGCCGTCGAGGGTCATGCGGGCGCGGATGGACTCCACGGCGGCCTCGTTCGGCTTCGCCCAATAGGCCCTGAGAGGCGCCCAGGCCGCCTCGCCGAGACCCTCCAGGTAGGCGTTGCCGTTCTGGGACACGATGCCGGCGATGCGGTCGGGATGCGCGAGCGCCAGATCCCACCCCACCGGAGCCCCGTAGTCGAACGTGTAGAGGAGGTAGCGCCGGAGGCCGAGGACGTCGACGAAGGCCTCGATCGTTCGCGACAGCGACGCGAAGTCGTAGACGTAGCCGCGCTCGTCCGGGACCACCGTGAAGCCGAAGGACGGGAGATCCGGCGCGATCAGGCGAAACCGGTCCGCGAGCCTCGGCAGGAGATGGCGGAAGTAGAAGGACGAATTCGCGAAGCCGTGCAGCAGCAGGAACACAGGGGCATCGGGCCGGCCGGCCTCGCGATAGAAGACGTCCACGCCGTCGGCCCGGACCGTGCCGTGGCGGACTTCTACGACCCCGGCGGGCCGCGTTTCCGCCGCGTCGGTACCGACCGGGCCTAAGCCTGCCGCCATGACGCTGCCGGCGAGAATGCTCCGGCGCGTCGCTTGGGCACGCCCCTCTCGGAATGCCGTGTCCTGTCTCATCGCTCCACTCGCGTCCGTGCGGGCCGGGGAACGTCCGGATGGCTCGCCTCGCGACCGCGGATGGCGCGCATGTCGGGGAGAGGTGTACGCGCCATCGCCGCGATCCCCCGATCGTGCCGCGGCTCTCAGGCTCGGGACCGGACAGTGGGATCACGATGAACTCTCTCGGCACTCGCGAGAACACAGAGTTTTAGAAACTCAGCCTTACGGATTCCGAGAGATGGGTGGCCCGGCCTCCCTGACGTGGCCGGCCTTTCCTCACCCGGCGGACGGTCGTCCCAAGCCGACGGGTGCGCCGGCCTTCAGACGGGTGGAATGACGGCACCCAGGGACGCGCGGATGCGCGGCGTCGCGAAGTCGAGGAACGCCCGAAGCTTGAGCGGAAGGCGTCCGTGCCCGACATGGACCACGCTGACCGGGACCGGGTCGAGCTCGAACGACCGCAGCACGAGGACCTGTCGACCGGCGGCGACGAGGGGTGCCGCCTGGTACGACAGGACCTGCGTGAGCCCGACGCCGGCCGCCGCTGCGTCGAGCGCCGCCTCGGCCGTGTTGACCTGGAGGCGGGAGCGTACCCGGACCACCTGGACGGCCTGCCTATCGGGCGTGGCGAAGTGCCAGGCCGGGCCGGCGGCCAGGTCGCTGAAGGTCACGCACGGGATCTCGGCGAGGTCTGAAAGGGTCCGGGGCGTTCCGTGGGCGGAGAGGAAGTCGGGACTGCCGCAGACCACGCGCGTGACCGTGCCCAGCCGCGCCGTCACCAGGGCGCTGTCCGGGAGGTGCGAGATGCGGACCGCGATGTCCACGTGGTCCTCCACGAGGTCCAGGGCCCGGTCGGTGAGGACGAGGCGCACGGTTATGTCCGGGAACCGGGACAGGAACGCCGAGACCACCGGCAGGACGTGGAGCCGCCCGAAGACCAGCGGGGCCGTTATCGTCAACGCGCCCCGTGGCTCGGTGAACTCGCCCTTCACCGCCCGCTCGGTCTCCTCGACCTCGCCGAGCAGGCGTCGGCACGCCTCGATGTAAGCGACCCCCGCGTCGGTCGGGGTGAGCTTGCGAGTGGTGCGCACGATGAGCCGGGCACCGAGATAGGCTTCCAGGTCCGCGATTTTGCGGCTCACGCTGGGCAGGGGGATGCCGAGTCTCCGCCCGGCTGCCGACAGGCTTCCGGTCTCCACCGCGGCGACCAACAGGCTCATGGCCTCCAGCCGGTCCATGCCACCCTCTCGTTTTCGGCAACGATCACTCTCGGATAAGCCTGATTATCCCACGGTGAGCAAGTCGGTATTCAAGCGTCACCGACGGCGCGCAGCAGGGGCTGCGCCGGCCGGACCGGAGGGCAAACGATGACCGAGACTGCCTATCGCACCGTCGACGTCGACGAACATAAGGTCTTCTACCGGGAAGCTGGCGATCCGACGAAGCCGGCGCTCCTGCTGCTGCACGGCTTCCCCTCGTCCGGCCACATGTTCCGCGACCTGATCCCGCTGCTCGCGGACCGCTTCCACCTCGTCGCCCCCGACCTGCCGGGCTTCGGCCTGTCTGAGGTGAAGCCGCGCGACGTCTTCGCCTACACCTTCGACGCCCTCGCGAAGGTCGTCGGGCGCTTCACAGAGGTGATCGGGCTGAAGACCTACGCGCTCTACGTCTTCGATTACGGCGCGCCCACCGGCTTCCGCCTGGCCATGGCACATCCCGAGCGGGTGACCGCCATCGTCTCGCAGAACGGCAACGCCTACGAGGAAGGACTCAGCGAGGGCTGGAACCCGATCCAGCGCTACTGGCGCGACCGGAGCGACGCCAACCGGCAGGCCTTGCGCGAGCTGCTCACCCCCACCTCGATCCGCTGGCAGTACGAGCACGGCGTGCCGGACCCGTCTTCGGTCTCGCCGGACGGCAGCGCGTTGGACGCGTGGTACATCCAGCGGCCTGGGGTCGACGAAATCCAGCTCGACCTGTTCGGCGACTACGCCAGCAACGTGGCGCTCTACCCCGACTTCCAAGCCTATTTCCGCACGCACCGGCCGCGGCTGCTGGCGACCTGGGGCCGGAACGACCCGTTCTTCCTGCCGGCCGGCGCGGAAGCGTTCCGGCGCGACATCCCGGACGCCCAGGTCCGTTTCTTCGACACGGGGCATTTCGCCCTGGAGACGCATGCCAAGGACATCGCCGAAGCTATCGCGAGCTTCCTCAGGGCCTAGCTGTTCGGTCCCGGCATGTGGTGTAACGGATCGAGCCTGAAGCGTTCGGGCTCTCTCGTCCAGTGTGGCAGAAGAATTCGTAGGGCGTGAGGCCGCGCAGCCAGCCCCCGCAATCATCGCCAGCGGCGGTCCCGTGTCCCGTGCCGTCCAGGCCGGACGTGGCGAGCCGCTGCCAACCCGTCATCGCGATATCCGCACCCTCGTGGTCGCCGTGCTTTCCACCGAGGGCGCGCGCCCGTGATCAAGAAGAAGGAACTCAATCTCAGCTCCGGGCGGCACCTTCGCTTCGTGCTCGGTGTCGTGGAGGCGATCGACCTGCTCGTTGAGAGCGACAAAGGCGTGAGCCTGCGGTGCATCCGCATCCTCGCTGACACCGCCAGCTTCCACGCTGCGCATCTGGTCGAGATCCTTGAGATGACGGAAGAAGCGGAGGCGACGTTCCGATGAGCGCCCCCGGATCCCGTCGCGGCTTCCTCCGCGGCCTCGTTTCGCTTCCCCTGGTCGGGGGCGGCGTGACGCTCATCGGGGCTCCGTCTGCAGCAGCCCTTCCCAAGACGCCGGCCCTGCTGAGGGCCTACGCCGATTGGCTCGCCGTGGAAGTATGGCGAGGCGCTGATTGAACCGGACGTCCTCGGTGCGACGGACAAGCCGCTGAGGGTTGCGCTCGCTGTCGAGCAATCCCGCCGGGGATGGTGCCGGGACAACGGCATCCTGAACCCGCCGAGCGGCAGCGGCAGGCGCTTTGAGTGCGCACCTGCCGCTGCCCCGTCCACCCGCGCGGCTGTCGAGTTAGCGGCGGTCAACGGCGATTGGCGGGAGGGCTAATCATGGCTCTAGCGCCTCAGCATGTCCGGCTGGCGGCCAAGGATGGTCGCCGGGTGGGCAGGATCAAAAAGGGGGCGCGCCAAGCCGCTGATCCTGCCATGGAAATTGCCCGCTTACGGCGAACCTTGGATGAGATCAGGAAGCAGGCAAGAACGTCAATCGCCGCGGCGATGGAAGTGCTGAACGCGGCCTTCACCGCTGTGTGTGGAACCGACCGGTTGGCGGCGCGGGCTCTCGTGCCTGAGGCTCTTATCGAATGCCGCTTCGCGCTCGGCGCTCATCTTGTCGTCCGCCCTTGCGCGTTGGCCGAGGAGGGCTCGCTATGCGCCTGACAGTCGGCAATGGTGGTCCGTCCAGTCCATCATCGGACGGTACGAGCCCGCCGCTCATAACGGTCTGATTGGGGGTTTGAATGACACCCCTTCCGCCAGGGGGGTAGCGGCTCGCGCCCCCCCTTGGCATCCACGCCCGCCGTTCAGCTTGGTTCGGACTGAGGAAGACGGGTGCGCGAGCGGGGCTTAAGCTGCCAGCAAGCTCGGCAATAGGTGGCGGGCGTTGCCGGTTCATGTCCGCCATCACAGCCGCCGCTCGCGTCCCCGGTGCGGGCGACAGAGTCCGCCACTGTATAGGTGCGTTTACGGGACATTCGTTGGACATGCCCGCGGCCAACACAAGCTAAGTGCTTGAAAACCCTGGCGCGCCCTACGGGAATCGAACCCGTGTTTTCGCCGTGAAAGGGCGACGTCCTGGACCGCTAGACGAAGGGCGCTCTGGCTGGGCCGGGGTTCTATAATCGGACCGGAGACGCCCGGCAACCGTCCAGGCGCGGCACAGGTGCCACAGGTCCCGAGTTTGCGGGTCCTGGATCTGTCGGTCCTGCGTTTGACCGCGCGCCGGGTTGGGGCGATGGAGAGCCATGCCCCAGCCCACTCCTCGCATGACCCTCGTCCTCGGCGGGGCGCGGTCCGGCAAGAGCGCCTACGCGGAGGGGCTGATCGAGACCTGTCCCGGCCCGTGGCTCTATCTCGCCACCGCCCAGGCCTTCGACGACGAGATGGTCGACCGCATCGCCCAGCACCGCGCGCGGCGCGGCGGCGCCTGGCGCACCCGCGACGTGCCGCTCGCCCTGCCGGAGGCGGTCGCCGAGGCCGATGGACCGGTCCTGGTCGACTGCCTCACGCTCTGGCTCACCAACCTGATCCTGGCGGAGGCCGACGTGGCTCAGGCGACGGCGCGGCTCCTCGCCGCCTGCGCCGGCGCCCCGGGCCCGCTCGTGCTGGTCGGCAACGAGGTCGGGCTCGGGATCGTCCCCGACAACGCCCTCGCCCGGCGCTTCCGCGACGCCGCCGGCCGCCTCCACCAGCAGCTCGCCGCGCGGGCCGACCGGGTCGTGCTCACCGTGGCCGGCCTGCCGCTGGTCGTGAAGCCGCCGGCCCCGCAGACACAAGCCCCCCCGACAGGAGCCTCCGCATGACCGACGACGCCGCGCGCCACCGGGAGAAGATGGAGAAGCGCAAGGCCGTCCAGGACGCCGAGGTGGCCGCCAAGACCCTCGAGAAGGGCCTCCTCCTCGTCCATACCGGCCCCGGCAAGGGCAAGAGCACCGCGGCCCTGGGGCTGATGCTGCGGGCGCTCGGCCGCGGCTGGCGGGTCGGCATGGTGCAGTTCATCAAGGGCGGCTGGGACACGGGCGAGCGCCACGCCGTGGCGGCCTTCGGCGACCGGGTCGCGTGGCACACCCTCGGGGAGGGGTTCACCTGGGAGACCCAGGACAAGGCCCGGGACATCGCCGCCTGCCGCCACGCCTGGGACGTCGCCGCCGCGCTGATGGCCGATCCCACGATCCGCCTGCTCGTCCTCGACGAGCTCAACATCGCGCTGCGCTACGACTACCTCGACCTCGACGCGGTGCTGGCCGCCCTGCGCGCGCGCCGGCCGGACCTGCACGTCGTGGTCACCGGCCGCAACGCCAAGCCGGCCCTGGTCGAGGCCGCCGACCTCGTCACCGAGATGGGCAGCGTCAAGCACCACTTCGCCGCCGGCGTGAAGGCGCAGGAAGGGATCGAGTTCTGAGCCCGCCGCGCGCGAAGGCGCCCAAGAAGGCCCTGATGATCCAGGGCACCGGCTCCGATGTCGGGAAGTCGCTGATCGTGGCGGGGCTGGCGCGCGCCTTCACCGAGCGGGGCCTGAGGGTCCGGCCGTTCAAGCCGCAGAACATGTCGAACAACGCCGCCGTCACCGCCGACGGCGGCGAGATCGGCCGGGCGCAGGCGCTCCAGGCCCGCGCCGCCCAGGTGGCGCCCTCCGTGCACATGAACCCGGTCCTGCTGAAGCCGCAGAGCGAGGTCGGCTCCCAGGTTGTGGTGCAGGGCCGGATGGTCGCCACCGTGAAGGCGCGCGACTACCAGGCCTGGAAGCCCCGGCTGATGTCCGCCGTCCTCGACAGCTTCGCGCGCCTCGCGGAGGAGGCCGACCTCGTCCTCGTCGAGGGCGCGGGCTCGGCCTCCGAGGTCAACCTGCGCGCGGGCGACATCGCCAATATGGGCTTCGCCCGGGCCACCGACACGCCGGTGGTGCTGGTCGGCGACATCGACCGGGGCGGCGTGATCGCGAGCCTCGTCGGCACGCGGGCGGTGATCGACCCGGAGGACGCCGCGCTGATCGCCGGCTTCCTCGTCAACCGGTTCCGGGGCGATCCGAGCCTGTTCGCCGACGGCATGCGGCTGATCGCCGAGCGGACCGGCTGGGCGGCGCTCGGCCTCGTGCCGCACTTCCCCGACGCGGCGCGCCTGCCGGCCGAGGACGTGCTGGGACTGGCGGGCTCCGACGCGCGCGGGCCCGGAGCCCTCACGGTGGCGGTGCCGGTGCTCCCGCGCATCGCCAATTTCGACGATCTCGACCCCCTGCGGGCCGAGCCCGGCATCTCCGTGGTCCTGGTCCGGCCCGGCACGCCGATCCCCGCCGGGGCCGCCCTCGTGCTGCTGCCGGGCTCCAAGACGACGATCGACGACCTGGAGGCTTTCCGCCGCGAGGGCTGGGACGTCGACCTGCGCGCCCATGTCCGCCGGGGCGGCCGGGTGCTCGGCCTGTGCGGCGGCTACCAGATGCTCGGAAGAAGCCTCGCCGATCCGCACGGGATCGAGGGGGCGCCGCGCACCGTGCCGGGCCTCGGGCTCCTCGACGTCGACACCGTGATGTCGCCGGAGAAGCGCCTCGCCGCCGTCACCGGCACGAGCCTGCCCGACGGCGTTCCGTTCTCCGGCTACGAGATGCATATCGGCACGACCGCGGGGCCCGACGCGGACCGGCCGCTGCTGCGCCTCGCCGACGGGCGCCCGGACGGGGCGGTCTCGGCGGACGGGCGCGTGGCCGGGACCTACGTCCACGGCCTGTTCGCCGACGACGCCCAGCGGGCGGCGTGGCTCGCGCGCCTCGGCACCGTCTCGGCGGGCGCCGGCTACGAGGCCGGGGTCGAGGCGGCCCTCGACGGCCTCGCGCGACACATCGCGGCCCATGTCGACTGCGACCGGCTCCTGGCGCTTGCCCGGTAGGCGGCGCCTGAGCCAGGGATTACTCTGTGTAATGCCGGCCCCGCCACGAAGGGCCGCACCGCCCGGAGGAACGCCCCATGCCGCCCACGCCGTCCCCCGCCGGGGAGGATCTCGCCGCGAGCACCGTCCGGACCGTGACCCTGCGGCTCATGCCGCTCCTCGGCCTGCTCTACCTGATCGCCTATATCGACCGGCAGAACGTCTCCTACGCCAAGCTGGAGATGGTCGGCAGCCTCGGCCTCTCCGAGACCGCCTACGGGCTCGGGGCCTCGCTGTTCTTCCTCGGCTACTTCCTGTTCGAGGTGCCGGCCAACGTCTTCCTGGAGCGGGTCGGCGCGCGGATCTGGTTCGCCCGGATCATGATCACCTGGGGGATCGTCACCGTCCTGCTGGGCTTCACCCAGGGCACGGCGATGTTCTACGTGCTGCGCTTCCTGCTCGGCGTCGCCGAGGCGGGCTTCTTCCCCGGCGTGCTGTTCGCCCTGACCCTGTGGTTCCCGCAAGCGCACCGGGCGCGGATGGTCGGCTGGTTCATGATCGCGAGCGCGATCGCCAACGCGGTCGGCGCGGCGGTCGGCGGCGCGCTGCTCGGCCTCGACGGGCTCCTCGGCCTCCAGGGCTGGCAGTGGGTGTTCCTGGCCACCGGCGCGCCGGCGATCCTCATGGCCGCGGTGGTGCTGTTCGTCCTCCCGGACGGCCCCGAGACCGCGCCCTGGCTGTCGCAGGCCCAGCGCGACTGGCTCGCCCGCACGCTCCGGGCCGAGCGCGAGGACGGCGGCCACGTCGACCACGGCAACCCGTTCGCGGCGCTCCTCGACCGGCGGGTGCTGATGCTCGCCGGGGTCTACGTCTCCCTGCCGCTCGCCGCCTACGGCCTCGGCTACTGGCTGCCGACCGTGGTCAAGGGCTTCGGCGTCTCGAACCTCACCAACGGCTTCCTCAACATCATCCCGTGGCTCGCCACGGCCTTCGCCCTGTGGTGGGTGCCGCGCCACGCCGCCCGCACGGGGGCGCAGGGCAACGCGCTGACCTGGCACGTGGTCGGGCCGGCGCTGGTCGGGGCGGCGGGCCTGGCCCTCAGCGTCGTCCTGCCGGGCAATGCCGTGAAGTTCGCCTGCCTGTGCGTGGCCGCGGCCGGGACCTTCGCGGCCCAGCCGGTCTTCTGGTCGATGCCCGGGACGTTCCTGCGCGGCGCCTCGGCGGCCGCCGGGATCGCGGCGATCAACTCGGTCGGCAATCTCGGCGGCTTCGTCGCCCAGAACGCCGTGCCGTTCATCCGCGATCAGACCCGGAGCGACCTCGTGCCGATGCTGTTCCTGGCCGCCTGCCTGGCCCTGGGCGCCGGACTCATGTTCGTGGTGCTCTCCGCCCTGCGCCGCGACGCGGCGCGGCGGGCGGTGCCGACGGCCGCGAGACCGGCCTGAACACGGCACGGATTCGTGCGTTATCCTTCCTCAGGCCGGCTCGTCCGGCAAGATGATGCAGACCCGCAAGCCCGCGGGCCATCGTCGAGGAGGGCACCGCGATGAGTCAGGGATTTCCGCTCATGATCCTCGCCTTCGGGACGCTCGGCGGCATCTGGTTCCTGGCCGCCGCGGCCCGGAAGCAGGTCGCCGACGCGAAGGGCAGCCCGGAGCGCTCCAGCGTGATCCACCACCACGGCGGCGAGCCGCGCCCGAACATGCAGGGCACCGAGCACTGACGCGACCGCGGCGTCCCCGCCGCGCGTCCGTCAGCCCGCCGCGATCCGCCGGCAATGGTCGAGGGCGGCGCCGATCAGGTTGTCGCTGGCCTCGGGCGTGCGGAACGCCGAGTGCGCCGACAGGGTGACGGTGGGCAGGCTCGCCAGCGGGTGATCCGCCGGCAGGGGCTCGACCGTGAACACGTCGAGCCCGGCCCGCGCCACGTGGCCGGCGCGCAGGGCCTCGACCAGGGCGGCCTCGTCCACCACCGCCCCGCGGGCGGTGTTGATCAGCATCGCGCCGGGCTTCATCGCGGCGATCCGCGCGGCCGACAGGAACCCGCGCGTCGCGTCGGTCAGGAGCAGGTGGAGCGAGACCACGTCGCTCTCCGCGAGCAGGTGCTCGAGCGGGACGAAGTCGACGCCGGGATGGGTCTTCGGAGTCCGGTTCCAGGCGAGCACCCGCATGCCCGCGCCCCGGCACAGCCGCGCCATCTCGGCGGCGATCCCGCCGAACCCGACGAGGCCGACGGTCTTGCCGGTGAGCTGGATGCCCTCCGTGCGCAGCCAGGATCCGGCGCGCATCGCCCGGTCCATCTCGGGCAGGCCGCGGGCGGCGGCCCACATCAGCGCGAAGGCGCACTCGGCGACCGCCGTGTCGCCGTAGCCCTTGATGGTGTGAACGCTGACGCCGAGCGCGTCCCGGAGCGCCTCCGGGTCCATGTAGCTGCGGGCGCCGGTGCCGAGGAACACGACGTGCTTCAGGCCCGCGCAGGCCCGGGCCACGTCGAGGGGGAGGGCGGTGTGGTCGATCACCGCGGTCTCGGCGCCGTCGAGGATGGCGGGCAGATCCTGCGGCGCGATGCCGGGATCCGCGTGGATCGCGAAGGGCGGGTCGTCGGGCCGCAGCAGCCGCCGGGCCACCGCCGCCAGGGTCTCGCTGGCATCCACGAACACGGCGCGCATCGGCGTCTCCCTCATCCAGTCCCGTCCGGCCACGATGCGTCCGGTGCGCGGACCGTGCCAAGGCCCGATCGAACGGCGCTCCGTCTCGGCGAGCGGCGCGGAGCCAGCCAGGGCAGCGGGCGCCCCGTCCGCGTGGCGCGGCTGGATTGCTTCGCTCCGCTCGCGAAGACGGCGTGGCTCAGCCCGTGAGCGACAGGCAGAGCCCGAGGAGCGCCAGCACGAGCCCGCCCTGGAGCCAGCAGGCCGTCCGGTAGAGGGTCAGGGCCCGGGCGATGTCGTCGGCCGTGGCCGCGTCCCGGCCGTCGCCCATATGGGCGTCCGGGACGAGGGTCCCGTCGTAGACCCGCGGCCCCGCGAGCCGCAGGCCGAGCGCCCCGGCCATGGCGGATTCGGGCCAGCCGGCATTCGGCGAGCGGTGCCGGCGCGCGTCCCGGGCCATGGCCCGGAGCGCCCCGCGCGCGTCGGCGCCGCGCAGGGCGGCCGCCCCGGCGATCAGCAGGCCCGCGAGCCGGGAGGCCGGGAGGTTCACGCCGTCGTCGAGCCGGGCCGCCGCCCAGCCGAAGGCCGCGTAGCGCGGGCTGCGGTGGCCGATCATGCTGTCGGCGGTGTTGATCGCCTTGTAGAGGGCGCCCCCCGGCAGGCCGAGGCAGCCGATCCAGACGGCCGGCGCCACGATCCCGTCGGAGAAGTTCTCCGCCAGGCTCTCGATCGCGGCGCGGCAGACCGCCGCCTCGTCGAGGCGGTCGGGGTCGCGCCCCACGATCATCGCCACGGCCCGGCGCCCGGCCTCCAGGCCGCCCGCGCGCAGGGCCGTCTCCACGGCGGCGACGTGCTGGTGCAGGCTGCGCTGCGCCGGCAGGCTCGCGCTGAGCAGGCCGAGGAGGAGCAGGGCGGGGAGGGGGCCGGCGAGCCCCGCCAGCGCCGCGACGGCGAGGGCGGCCGAGCCCACCGCGGCGAGGAGCAGCGCCAGCGCGGCGCAGCCGGCGATCCGCCGCCGGCGCGGCGAGCCGCGGTTGAGACCGCGCTCCAGGACGGCGATCAGCCGGCCGATCCAGGTGACAGGGTGACCGGCCGCCCTGTAGAGCGCGTCGGGATAGCCGGCCGCCGCCTCGATCCCGAGGGCGACGGCGAGGACGGCGAGCGTGTCGGCGAACGTACCGGGCAGATGGACCATTCGGTGTGGAGCGTTCCCGCGCGTGAGGCCGCCCCGATCGCGCATGGCGGCGATCTCGGCGGACTCCGACAAGCCTTTCCCGACGCGCCGGAGCCCTGGCTCGACCTCTCGACGGGGATCAACCCGGTCCCCTATCCCGTGCCCGCCCTGGAGGCCAGCGCCTGGGCGCGGCTGCCCGAGGCCGCGGAGGTTCGGGCACTCCGGGAGGCCGCCGCCGCGGCCTACGGCGCGCCGGACGCCGACCACGTCGTGCCCGCGCCCGGCACGCAGATCCTGATCGAGACCCTGCCCCGGCTCCTGGCCCCGACCCGGGTCGCGGTGGTCGGGCCGACCTACGCCGAGCACGCCGCCGCCTGGGCGCGGGCCGGGCACGCGGTGGCGGAGGTTCCGAGCGTCGACGCCCTCGGCGAGGCCCGGGTGGCGGTGATCGTCGATCCCAACAACCCGGACGGGCGGACCCATCCCCTGGCCGAGCGCCGGGCGCTCGCCGCGGCGCTCGGTCGGCGCGGCGGCCTGCTCGTCGCCGACGAGGCCTTCGCCGACCTGGAGCCGGTGGAGAGCCTGTGCCCGCACGTCGCCGCACCGGACTTGGTGCCGGGCACGGTGGTCCTGCGCTCCTTCGGCAAGACCTACGGGCTCGCCGGCCTGCGCCTCGGCTTCGCGGTCGCCGAGCCCGGCACGGCGGCCCGGATCGCCGCGGCGCTGGGCCCCTGGGCGGTGTCGGGCCCGGCCCTGGCGATCGGGCGCGCGGCCCTGTCGGACGCGGGCTGGCGCGCTGAGGCCGCCCGGGACCGCGCGGCGGACGCGGGCCGCCTCGACCGGTTGATCGCCCGGGGCGGCGGCCGAGTCGTCGGCGGCACCTGCCTGTTCCGGACCGCCGACTTCCCCGACGGGCCGGACCTCTACCGGCGGCTGGCGGCGTCCGGGATCGCGGTGCGGCGCTTCGCCGGGCGCCCCGAGCGCCTGCGCTTCGGCCTGCCGCCCGACAGGGCGGGCTGGTGCCGGCTGTCGCGGGTGCTCAGGTAGGCCGCGCCCCCGGCGGGTGCGGGTCGCGGGCCGCCACGATGACGGCCAGCGCCGAGAAGGCGAGGCCGACCGCGCAGACGCCCGGCCATCCCACGAGCAGGAAGGCCTGCGAGCCGGCATAGGCGCCGAGCGCCCCGAACACGAACAGGGTGGTGAACAGCACGGTGTTGATGCGGCCGCGCGCGCCCGGGACCAGCGCGTAGGCGCGGGTCTGGTTGGCGATGAGCGCGCCGTTCATGCCGATGTCGATGAGCAGCACGCCGAGCGCCACCGCGGCGAGCGACCACGTGCCCCCCGCCCAGAGCACGACGAAGGACAGGGCGACCAGCAGGCTGCCGCCGAGGACGACGGGCTTCGCCCCCCGCCGGTCGGTGAAGCGGCCCGAGATCGGCGCCACGAAGGCGCCGCAGACGCCGATCACCCCGAACAGCCCGGCCCCGGCCGCGGTGAGGCCGAAGGGCGGCCCCTCGACCAGCAGGGCCAGGGTCGCCCAGAAGGCGTTGAAGCCCGCGAACAGCAGCGCCTGCGACAGGCTCGCCGTGCGCAGGACCGGCTGGGTGCGGGCGAGGTGGAGGATCGACAGCATCAGGGCGCGGTAGCGCAGCGGGTGCGTCTGCACCGTGTGGGGCAGGGTGGCCCGCGCGATGCCCGCCATGGCGAGCGCCAGCACGGACGCGACCAGGAAGACCGGCCGCCAGCCGAGATGCGCCCCCAGGAAGCCGCTCGCCGTGCGGGCGAGCAGGATGCCGGTGAGGAGCCCGGTCATGACCTGGCCGACGATCCGCCCGCGGCTCGCGTCCGGGGCGAGCTCGGCCGCGAACGGGACCGCCTGCTGGGCCGCGCAGGACAGCACGCCGACCACCAGATGGGCGAGCGCGAGGCAGGCGAGGTTCGGCGCGAGGCCCACGGCGAGCAGGGCCAGGGCGAGGCCGAGGCACTGCCCCACGATCAGGGCGCGGCGCGGCAGGGCGTCGCCGAGCGGCACGAGCCCGACGATGCCGAGCCCGTAGCCGACCAGGGCCGTGGTCGGCACCCACAGGGCGGCGCGGTCGCCGAACTCGGCCACGATCAGGCCGAGCAGCGGCTGGTTGTAGTAGATGTTGGCCACGGCCCCGCCGGCGATCAGCGTCAGGCCGAGCCGGGCCTTCGCGTCGAGGGGTGCGGTCACGGCCGGGTCGGGGGCAGGCGGGTGGGCCGCCGCGGGAGAACCATGGTCGGGTCCGTGTGGGGAGGGCGATCGGAGCGGCGAGCGATACGGGCGGAGCGCGCCGCCGGGCAAGCTGCGGCGATGCATCCCTGCCGGGACGCTCGGGGCCCCTTCACCGGAGCCGGCGGCGCACCATATGCATCAGACGCAGCCGGCGCCGCCCGCATGCCGGCGGGCGCCGCGACCGATGCGCCGGGCGCCGAGCCTCGCGGGGTTTTCGGACCGGACTACGAACGAGAGGGCGGTTTCGTTCCGTACGGACGGCGCCGGGGCCGCCGCAGCAGGGAGTACGGGATGCCGAACTACCGCGTCGACTTCGCCAAGGAGATCCTCGGGGTGCCGTTCACGATCGGCACGGTCGCGATCGCGCGGGCCCGCGACCCCGAGCGCGCCCGCCGCGCCGCGGAGCTGCGCTTTGCCCGCCAGCACGGCGTCGGCGACTGGCGCGAGCGGGCGGACCTCGCCACCGTGGCCGAGCGGCTCTGACGACCGCCCGGCCGGACCCGTCGCGCGGCCCCACCCGTCACACGATCTTCGTGCCGCTCCCGCACTCTGGGATCCCCGCGTCGGCGACCGGTCAAGCTCTGGTCGCGGCGGCCGCGGCGCCGTAGAATGGCGGGCGGACCGGGACGCCCGCCGGCGTCCCGGTCCGGTTCCGTCCGCGCCCGACCGGCGAGCCGGCGTCGCGGGACCGGACACGTCTCGAATCCGGGTCGACGGGAGTCAGTGCGAAGGTCATGGCGGCGATCTCCTTCTTCGGCGACCTGCTTCAGACCATCAGCGAGCGCGGCCGCGACCTGATCGGGATCGGGCGCGGCGACATGGGGTCCCGGGCGAGCGCCGGCGACCTCGTGAAGCTCTGCGAGGACCTGATCTCCCGACGCGGCGAGGCCTCCGGGGTGGCGCTGGCCCGCCTGATCCTCGACCGCTACGCGAGCTTCGGCCAGGCGGAGCGCCACGCCTTCCTGCGGGCCATCGCCCTCGACTTCGACGCGGACCACGCCGCCGTCGACGAGGCGATCGCCGCCTACCGCGCCGCCCCCTCCCGCGCCCGGCTCGGCAGCCTGCACGAGGCCGCCGAGCCGCGCAGCCAGGAGCTGATCCGCCGGCTCAACCTCGCCCGCGGCGGCACGCTCAGCCTCGTGCGGATGCGCGAGGACCTGTTCGACCTGCGCCGGGCGCTGCGCGCCGGCGACGCGGCCGATCCCGCCCTGATGGACGCCGTCGACAGCCTCGACTGCGACTTCGAGCACCTGTTCGCCTCGTGGTTCAACCGCGGCTTCCTGGTGCTGCGGCACATCGACTGGACGACGCCGGCGCACATCCTGGAGAAGATCATCCGCTACGAGGCGGTGCACGCCATCTCCGGCTGGGACGACCTGCGCGCCCGCATCGAGCCGCCGGACCGGCGCTGCTTCGCGTTCTTCCACCCGGCGCTCGCCGACGAGCCGCTGATCTTCGTGGAGGTGGCGCTCACCGGAGAGATCGCCGCGGCGATCGCGCCGATCCTGTCGCAGGAGCGCAAGCCGCTGCAGCCGCAGGCCGCCACCACGGCGGTGTTCTACTCGATCTCGAACTGCCAGAAGGGCCTCGCCGGCGTGACCTTCGGCAACTTCCTGATCAAGCAGGTGGTCGAGGACCTGACCCGCGAGGTCCCCACGCTCAAGACCTTCGTGACGCTCTCGCCGGTGCCGGGCTTCGCCGCGTGGCTGGCGCGGGAGCGCCGGGCCGACAGCCCCCAGGGCCTGCTGCCCGAGGATGTCGAGACCCTGCGGGCGCTGGACGACCCGGCCTGGTCGGCCGACAAGGCCCGGGCCGAGACGGTGCGCCGGGCGCTGATCCCGGCCGCGGCCGCCTATTTCCTGCGCGCCAAGAACGAGCGCGGGCGCCCCCTCGACCCGGTGGCCCGGTTCCATCTCGGCAACGGCGCGCGCCTCGACCGGATCAACTTCCTGGGCGACACCTCCAAGAAGGGGCTGGCGCAGTCCCACGGGCTGATGGTCAACTACCTCTACGACCTCGCCGCCATCGAGCGGAACCACGAGACCTACGCCAATCTCGGCACCGTGGTGGCGGCCCCGGCGGTGACCCGGGAGCTGCGCGCCAAGCTGCCGCCGCCCCGGGCCGTGGTGCTCGCCGAGGCGTAGGCGTCGCGACTCACCGGACCGCGCGGACGACGCGCCGCCGGAAAGGGCTCGCCGAGGGGGCCTCCGGGCGGTTATGGGTGCGCGCGACCCATAGCCCGTGATAGCCCAGCCTCACGATGACGAACCACCTCTTCTCCCTGGTGCGGGACGGTGCCGCCGATCCCGTCAAGACCGTGATCGAGACGCCGGACGGGCGCCGCTACGCGTACGCGGACCTGATCGCCCGCTCCGGCGCCTACGCGGCGGCCCTGCGGGCGGCGGGCGTCGCGCCCGGCGACCGGGTGGCCGTGCAGGTCGAGAAGAGCCCCGAGGTGATCTTCCTGTATCTCGGCGCGGTCCGGGCCGGCGCCGTGTTCCTGCCGCTCAACACCGCCTACACCCCGGCGGAGATCGGCTACTTCCTGGGCGACGCCGAGCCGACCGTGTTCGTCTGCGACCCGGGCCGGCGCGACGCGCTCGCCGAGGCCGCCGCCGGCGTCCGGCAGGTCTGGACCCTCGACGGGGCGGGCGGCGGCAGCGCCGCGGAGGCCGCTGACCGGGCGGCGACGGCGGGGCACGATTTCGCCGACCTGACCCGGGGTCCGGAGGATCTCGCGGCGATCCTCTACACCTCGGGCACGACCGGGCGCTCCAAGGGCGCCATGCTGACCCACGACAACCTCGCGTCGAATGCCCGGACGCTGGTCGAGTACTGGCGCTTCACCGCCGACGACGTGCTGATCCACGCCCTGCCGGTGTTCCACACCCACGGCCTGTTCGTGGCGACCAACACGGTGCTGGCGAGCGGCGGCTCCATGCTGTTCCTGCCCCGGCTCGACCCGAAGCTGATCCTGAGCCTGATGCCGCGGGCGACCGCCCTGATGGGCGTGCCGACCTTCTACACCCGGCTCCTCAAGGAGCCGGGACTATCGCCGGAGGCGGCCAAGGGCATGCGCCTGTTCGTGTCGGGCTCGGCGCCGCTGCTCGCCGAGACGCACCGCGAGTGGCAGGCCCGCACCGGCCACGCCATCCTCGAGCGCTACGGCATGACCGAGACCAACATGAGCACCTCGAACCCCTACGCGGGGGACCGGGTCGCCGGCACGGTGGGCTTCCCCCTGCCGGGCGTGTCCCTGCGGGTGGTCGACCCCGAGACCGGCGCGGCCCTCGGGCCCGACGCGGTCGGCATGATCGAGGTGAAGGGCCCGAACGTGTTCCAGGGCTACTGGCGCATGCCCGAGAAGACCGCCGCCGAGTTCCGGGCCGACGGGTTCTTCATCACCGGCGACCTCGGCAAGGTCGACGGCCGGGGCTACGTCCACATCGTCGGGCGCGGCAAGGACCTGATCATCTCGGGGGGCTTCAACGTCTACCCGAAGGAGGTCGAGACCGAGATCGACGCCCTGCCGGGCGTGGTGGAATCCGCCGTGATCGGCCTGCCGCACCCGGATTTCGGCGAGGCCGTCACCGCCGTGGTGGTGGGCGGCGCCGGCTGCCCCGACGAAACCGGCGTGCAGGCCGCCCTGGAGGGCCGGCTCGCCAAGTTCAAATGCCCCAAGCGCGTCCTGTTCGTGGACGAGCTGCCGCGCAACACCATGGGCAAGGTCCAGAAGAACCTGCTCCGCGAGGCGCATGCGGGGCTGTATCGGGACTGACGCGCAGTCCCGTCAGAAGGGTCGACGGGAGCGAGGATCCGGCCACCGCGTCGTTGCGAGCGGAGCGAAGCAATCCAGGCGGCGCCACGCTGCTCAGCGTCGCGCAACTCCGGGGCACGTCGCCTCGCCCGGGATGACGGCGCCGAGGCCCCCACGGAGGGGCCTCGGCCACGGATCAGAGATTGTGCTGCGTCCGCTCGCCCTCGGGCGGGGTGTGGCCATCCGGATCGACCACCTTGCGGGCGGCGGCGTTGAGGTTGTCCGGATCGAGGGCGGTCTGGACGAACTCGCGGCCGATATTGGTCACCTCACGGGCGTAGCGCAGACCCTGGTCGCGAACCTCGTCGGCCCAGGGACCGATGCTCCGGTCCTCCTGGCGGGTGCGCGGCAGCAGCGCGCCGAGCAGCAGGCCCGCGGCCACGCCGACCACGCCGACGAGCAGCGGGTTGTCGTCCACGAAGCGCTCGACCGCGGTGCGGCCGCGGTTGATCCCCTCGATCCCCTGGTTGGTCAGGTCGTCCAGGGCCCGCATGTTGCGGCGATGGAGGGCGCCGGCCCGCTCCCGGGCATCGTCGTAGGCCGCGGCGGCGCGGTCGCGCGCCTGATCGGCCGCCCCGCCGAGGCGGTCGTTGATGTCGTCGGCGAGGCCCGACACGGTGCGCCGCGCCTGTCCGGCGAACTCCGTGGCCCGGTCGCCCGCCGCCCGGATGCCGTCCTTCGCGGCCGAAGCGGCGTCATGGGCAGCGTCATGGGCAGCATAATGGGCGGCGTCGTGCGCGGACGCGTCGTGCGAGCCCGTCGCCGCGCCGGGCCGGAGCGGGTCGTGCAGGCCGCGCGGATCGGGCCGGATGGTGAAGTCGCCCGCGGCCGTGCCGGGCGCGCCCGGGTCGCCGAAGCCGGCCGGATCCGGGCGCAGGCTCTTGTCGTCGGCGCCGTGCGGCATCCCCGCCGCGGCGGCGAGCTGCTCGGGGGTGCTGGAGGGGATACCCGGCTTGTCGGTCATGGCGCTGTCCTCAAATGTCGGTCTCGGCGGCCCGCCCTCGGCGCCGGTCTGCCCGGTCGTCCGGCCGGGCGCGCGCGGTGTCTCGTCCCGGATCCGGCCGGATCCGGTCCTCAGATCTCGGTCGTGTCCAGCGGATCGCGGGCCGGGCGGACCGTCGGGCGGTCGGGATCGTAGCCGCGGGCCGCGCCGGTGTTGAGGGTGGGCACGCGCTCGGCCGAGACCTCGGTGCGGCGGCGCTGGGCGTCGCGGGCCATCCGGTTGAACAGCAGGCCGACGCCCGCCGCGATCAGCAGCACCGGCACCGGGTTGCGGCGCACCGCCTCCAGGGCCGAATCGTAGGTGGTGTTCAGGGCCGGCACCCGCCGGGCATTGCCCAGCATCTCGTCCACGAGATTCGGCACCGAGAGCCGGCCCTGGATCCGGTCGATCGTGTCGTCGAGCCGGGCGCGGCTCTCCTCGATCTCCTTCTCGAGGTCGTTCATCGTACTCATCCGGACACGCGCTCCGAGAGGGCCTGGGCATCCTGGCGTACCTGGCGCGTGGTGCGCTTCGGGGCCAGGGTCGAGAGGGACAGGACGCTGCGCGCCCACAGGGCCATCCCGAGGGCGAGGAGCAGCAGCACGCCGCCGACGATCAGGGCGGAGAGCCATTCCGAGCCCACGATGGTGGCGAGCCACTTCACGAAGGCGCCGATCAGGACCAGCAGGGCGACCACCGCGAAGACCGCCGAGCCGACCATGCAGGCGAGTCCGACGATCAGCTGGCGGACGTTGCCGGCCATCTCGGCCCGGAACAGCGCGATCTCCTTGCGGGCGAGCTCGTTGGTCTCCCGCAGGGCGTCGCCGATCAGGCTCTGGATGCTGGAGGGGCCGGTGGACGGGTTCGAGGATGGGCCCGCCTGGCGCGGGTCGGAGCCGTGGGTCATGGCGTCAGGCCCGGAAGCTGTCGCGGGCGTCGCCGTCCGGCGCCTCAGGCGGGAGGCTCGACGACTTGATGAAGCGGGCGGCGATCAGGCCGGCCACGAAGGTCCCGACCGCCACCGCGACCGGCGCGCGCCGGGCGAAGGACTCGGCCTCGCTGTAGAACTCGCCGAGGCTGCGGCGCTCGATCGAGGAGCCGAGCTGCTCCAGCCCGTCGGCGGCGCTGTCGAAGAAGGCGCGGACATTCGGCTTGTCGCCGAGGTCGCGGCCAGAATTGCGGATCGTCTGCGCCAGGTCGTGGACCGACTGGGCGGCGTCGCTCTTGCGCTGCTCGACGTAGCTCTGCGCCTGCAGCCGGGCCGCGTCGAGCAGGCCGCGTCCGCGCTCGGCCGCCACGTCGGCGAGCCCCTCGACGTCGCCCTGCAGGGCGCGCCACTGCGCGCGCTCCTCCGCGGCGGTGTGAGGCGCGTCGTGCGACCCCGCGCGGTGCGGATCCGCGATCGGGTCCGCGGGGGTGCCTTGCGGTAACTCGTTGCCGGCCATCTCGAAAACACTCCTCGCGGCGCGGGGACGGGGCCGCTCGCGGCGACCGCGGGCCCCGCGATGGCTGAGTAACCGACTCGGCTGTCGCGGGTTCCGGTCCCTCTGCACCCTTCCGGTGCGCGCGGGGTCCGGCGCGGCACCGCTCAGTCCCCGTTCAGGCAAGGTCTGCCAGAACCGCCACGCTTGCACAACGCTCGCACAACGCCCGCACGGGGCGACCGCCCGGGACGGAGGGGCCGCCCTGTCCCGGAACGGCAGGGCCTCGACTTGACCCGCGCCCGGCTTCACGCTTGGGTTGCCGGACGACCGACAAAGGATCGCGCAGGGACTCCGCGCGTTCTGACATAGTAGTGATGTCCCGATGCAGGCGCGGCGAGATCCTCGACCTGGCCCGCGCCCCTGATCCGGAGCCGACCCGCGTGGCACGCCTTGTGATCGTATCGAACCGCGTCGCCGTCCCGGAAGAGGGCGGCAAGGCGGTGGCGGCGGGCGGTCTCGCCGTCGCGGTCAAGGAGGCCTTCACGGCCTACGAGGGTCTGTGGTTCGGCTGGAGCGGCACCATCACGGAGGAGCCCTCCGAGGAGCCGACGCTGATCGACCGGGGCCGGGTCCAGTACGCCGTCGTCGACCTCTCGCCGCAGGATCACCTGGAATACTACGCCGGCTTCGCGAATCGGGCCCTGTGGCCGATCATGCATTACCGGCTCGGGCTCGGCGCCTTCTCGCGCTCGGACTATGCCGGCTACAGCCGCGTGAACCGGACCTTCGCGCGGGCGCTCGCCAAGCTGGTCGAGCCCGACGACATCATCTGGGTCCACGATTACCACCTGCTGCCGCTGGCGGCCGAACTGCGCGGCCTCGGGCTCGACAACCCGATCGGCTACTTCCACCACATTCCCTGGCCGGCCGCCGACGTGTTCAACTCGCTGCCGGCGAGCGGCGAGCTCCTGCGCGCGATCGTCGATTACGACCTGATCGGCCTGCAGACCGAGGCGGACGTCCAGAACCTGCAGCGGAACCTCGTCGACACGCAGCGGGCGATCCCGCTCGGCGGCGGCTCGCTGATGGTCGACGGCCGCCGGACCCGGATCCGCGCCTTCCCGATCGGCATCGACGTCGCGGGCTTCAAGGAGGCCGCCGAGAAGGCCAGCGCCAACAAGGTCGTGCGCGAGACCATCGCGGGCCTGCGCACCCGCAAGCTGCTGATCGGCGTCGACCGGCTCGACTATTCCAAGGGCGTACCCGAGCGGATGGAGGCGGTGGAGAGCTTCTTCGCCTCGAATCCCGACCAGCGCGGCAACGTCACCTACATCCAGATCACGCCGAAATCCCGCAGCGAGGTGCCGGAATACGAGCAGCTCGCCCGTGAGGTGAACGAGAAGGTCGGCGAGATCAACGGCTCGCTCGGCGACCCGGCCTGGACCCCGATCCAGTACATCACCAAGGCCTATCCGCGGCCGGTGCTGGCCGGCCTCTACCGGGCCGCCCGGGTCGGCCTCGTCACGCCGATGCGCGACGGCATGAACCTCGTCGCCAAGGAGTACGTCGTCGCCCAGTCCGAGGACGATCCGGGCGTGCTGGTCCTGTCGAAATTCGCCGGCTCCGCCCGGCAGCTGCCCGAGGCGCTGCTGATCAACCCCTACGACCGGTTCGAGGTCGCCGAGGCGATCCGGGCCGCGCTCTACATGCCCAAGGCCGAGCGGCTGGCGCGCTGGAAGCCGATGGTCGAGCGCATGACCCGCGAGGACGTCGACTGGTGGGCGCGCAACTTCCTGGCGGAGCTCGAGAATTTCCGCACGATCGAGCGCGAGCCGCCCACCGCAGCCGCGGCCGCCGAATAGCCGGCGCCGCCCGCTGCTTACGCCCGCCGCCATCCGTGTGACCGGACGCCCCGCATGATCGCCGTCGACGACGGGGTGCCGGCGCCCCTCGGCGCCCATTTCGACGGGCGCGGCGTCAACTTCGCCCTGTTCTCCGAGCACGCCACCGCGGTCGACATCTGCCTGTTCGAGCCGGGGGAGCGGCACGAGACCCGCACGGTGCGGCTGCCCTGCCGGACCGACGACGTCTGGCACGGCTACCTGCGCGGCGTGCTGCCAGGCCAGCTCTACGGCTACCGGGTGCACGGCCCCTGGGACCCGGCGGCGGGCCACCGGTTCAACGCCTCGAAGCTCGTCCTCGACCCCTACGCGCGGGAGATCCGCGGCAAGATCCGCTGGCACGACGCGCTCTACGGGCACCGGCGGGGCGGGCGCGAGGACCGGATCGACCGGCGCGACAGCGCGGTCTACATGCCGCGCTGCGTGGTCACCGCGCCGGAGGTGCCCGACCTCGCCCTCAACCCGGTCCGCCGGCCCCTCGCCGAGACGGTGGTGTACGAGGCGCACGTCAAGGCGCTGACCCGCACCCATCCCGACATTCCCGAGGCGGAGCGCGGCACCTACGGGGCGCTCGCCCACCCGGCGATCATCGAGCACCTCGTCAAGCTCGGCGTCACCGCCCTGGAGCTGCTGCCGATCCAGGCCTTCGCGGACGACCGCTTTCTGGTGGAGAAGGGGCTCGTCAATTTCTGGGGCTATCAGCCCCTGGGCTACTTCGCCCCGGAGCCGCGCTACCTGGGGGAGGGCGGCCTCGGCGGCCTGAAGGCGGCGATCCGGGAGCTGAACGCCGCCGGGATCGAGACCTGGCTCGATGTGGTCTACAACCACACCGCCGAGGGCGACCATACCGGCCCGACCCTGTCGTTCCGCGGCATCGACAACGCCAGCTACTACAAGCTCGACCCCGCCGACCCGCGCCGCAACCGCGACTGCACCGGCTGCGGCAACACCTTCGACGCGAGCCACCCGCGGGTGATGCAGCTCGTGCTCGATTCCCTGCGCCACTGGGTCACCGCCTACGGCATCGCGGGCTTCCGCTTCGACCTCGCCTCGAGCCTCGGGCGGGCGCCCTTCGCCTTCACCCCGCAGGCGGCGTTCTTCCAGGCCGTGGCGCAGGACCCGGTGCTGGCGCGGGTCAAGATGGTGGCCGAGCCGTGGGATGTCGGGGAGGGCGGCTACCAGCTCGGCGGCTACCCGCGCGGCTGGAGCGAGTGGAACGACAAGTTCCGCGACGCCGCCCGGGGCTTCTGGAAGGGCGATTCCGCCACGCTCGCCAAGGTCACGCAGGGGCTGACCGGCTCGCGCGAGGTGTTCGCCCCGTCCGGGCGCTCGCCGCTGGCCAGCGTCAACTTCATCGCCAGCCACGACGGCTACACGCTCGCCGACACGGTGTCGTACGAGGAGAAGCACAACGAGGCCAACGGCGAGGACAACCGCGACGGCCATAACCACAACGTCAGCCGCAACTACGGCGTCGAGGGCGACACCGACGACGCGGCGATCCTCGCCCTGCGCGCCCGCCAGAAGCGGAACATGCTGGCCACCGTGATGCTGGCCCAGGGCGTCCCGATGCTGCTCATGGGCGACGAGCGCTCCCGCAGCCAGGGCGGCAACAACAATGCCTACGCCCAGGACAACCCGACGAGCTGGATGGACTGGAGCGTCGATCCGGATCCCGCCCTCACGGACTTCGTCGCCAACCTGCTGGCCCTGCGCCGGGACCAGCCGGCCCTGCGGCGGCGGCGCTTCTTCACGGGCGCGCTGATCGACCCCGACGAGCCCCTGCGCGACGTGCACTGGCTCTCCCCCGAGGGCATCGAGATGGAGGTCCGGCACTGGTCCGACGACGGGCTCCAGGTCTTCGGCATGCAGATCGGCAACGACGGCGATCCGGGCGACCGCCTGCTGATGCTGTTCAATGCCGGGGCGGAGGCCGTCAGCTTCCGCCTCGCCCCGGTGATCGGCGGCCCGTGGACGCCGGTCTTCGACACGGGCGAGCCGGCGGGCGCCCGCGCGCCCGGCGCGCCGGCCGTCGCGGCCGGGGGCGCCGCGCCGCTGCCGGGCCGCACGGTCCTGGTGCTCACCGCGCCGGGGACGGAGACCGGCAACCGCGGCGGCTGGGTGCCGGGCGGGTAGGGGCGGGCGGTCCGGGGACGGGCCGCCCGGCGGCCGGTCAGTCGAACAGGCTGGAGACGCTGGATTCCGTCGCGGTCCGGCCGATCGCCTCGCCGAGCAGCGGCGCGATGGTCGCCACCCGGATGTTGCGGGCGAGCTTGACGGCCTGGGTCGGCTGGATCGAGTCGGTGATCACCAGCTCCTTCATCCGCGAGGCGGCGATGCGCGAGACCGCGCCGCCCGACAGCACGCCGTGGGTGATGTAGGCCGAGACGTCCTTGGCGCCGGCGTTGAGCAGGGCCTCGGCGGCGTTGACCAGGGTGCCGCCCGAATCGACGATGTCGTCCACGAGGATGCAGGAGCGGCCCTCGACCTCGCCGATGATGTTCATCACCTCGGACTCGCCGGGGCGCTCGCGGCGCTTGTCGACGATGGCCAGCGGGCAGTCGATCCGCTTGGCGATGGCCCGGGCCCGGACCACGCCGCCGACGTCCGGCGAGACCACCATCCGGTCGGCGCTCGGCAGCCGCTCCTTGATGTCGCGCACCATCACGGGGGCGGCGAACAGGTTGTCGGTGGGGATGTCGAAGAAGCCCTGGATCTGGCCGGCGTGGAGGTCGAGGGTCAGGACGCGGTCGGCGCCCGCCTCGGTGATCAGGTTCGCCACCAGCTTGGCCGAGATCGGGGTGCGGCCGGAGGTGCGCCGGTCCTGCCGCGCGTAGCCGAAATACGGGATCACCGCCGTGATGCGCCGGGCCGAGGACCGGCGCGCGGCGTCGATCATGATCAGCAGCTCCATCAGGTGGTCGTTCGCCGGGAACGAGGTCGACTGGACGATGAACACGTCCTCGCCGCGCACGTTCTCCTGGAGCTCGACGAAGATCTCCATGTCGGCGAAGCGCCGGACCATGCACTTGGCGAGCGGCAGTTCGAGATAGGCCGCGATCGCCTCGGCCAGGGGCCGGCTGGCATTCCCGGCGATGATCTTGATCGAGGATTTCATGGGCGGCCGCTCGCTCGCGGCCGGACCTCCCGCCGCTCTTGTTCAGACCGGTCTCCCGGGGAGCCGGAACGATCCGATGACGGGCGAGGCTCTTAGCAGCGGGCAGGAAGTGTCACAATGCCTTCACGGCCGCCCCGCACGCACCGCGCACGCCCTGCGCACTCATCGCGGATGCGCGGGGTCCCGGAGCCAGGCCCGGACCGGGGCCGGGACCGGGACCGCGCGCCCGGTCCCCTCAGGCGGCCGGCGGCTCCAGCAGCCGGTGCAGGTGAACCACGAAGTAGCGCGTCTGCGCGCTGTCGACGGTGGCCTGGGCCTTGGCCCGCCACGCGGCCTGGGCGGAGGCGTAGTCCGGGAAGATGCCGACGATGTCGAGGTTCTTGATGTCCCGGAACCGGACCCCGTCGAGATCCTGCAATTCACCGCCGAAGACCAAGTGCAGCTTCTGGTCGCTGTCGATTGCCGTCGTCATGGCCCGTCCTCCGTTCCTTCGCGGCGCTCGCAAATGGCGGGCCCGCGGTCAAGCCTGAACATCCGCAGGCGAGCCCCGAGCCCGCCGCAGGTCTGCGCGGCGGATGCGCAACCCCGGACGCGCCGTGCTACGAGCGGCCGATGACACGCCGCCTCCTCTCCAACGCCGTCCCCGTCGCGCTGGCCCTCGGCCTCGGCGCGGCGCAGGTTCAGGCCCAGCAGGTCCCCCGCGCGCCCCGCGCGGCCGGATCCGACAGGAGCGTTCCGGACCGGCGGGCCGGACCGCCGGTGATCGGCTGCCCGTCGCTGGCCAATTACCGCATGCTGATGCGCGACGGCGCGGCCGCCGCCGCGGCGCATCTGGCCGATCCCAAGGCGGACCATCTCGGCTGCGCGGCGCTGGCGCGCACGGAGCTCACCGGCATCGTCGACAAGGTGACGCTGGGCGGCCAGAGCTACGACTGTGCCGGCGTGCGCGGCACCACCGCCTGCCACTGGATCGCGCCCGGGACGATTCCCGAGGCCCGCGCGCCGGCCAAGCGCTGACGGACGGGTCCCCGGTCACGCTTCTGGTCAGCCCATCGCCCAGCTCCTTGCTCAGCCCCTCGGCCCGCGATCAGCGCAGGTGGCCGCTGGCGCGCAGATCCCGCTCGACGGCGTCGTGGAGGGCCTGAAGGGGATTGTCGTTGATGGCGGCGGGCGGGTGCAGCGGCGCCATCGGGGCGGGCCGCGTGTCGAGTCCCGGCAGGATCGTGGCCTCGGCCCCCGGCTGACGCGCCGGCCGGCGCGCCGCGAGGGTGCGCAGCGCCTCGCGGGCGCCGGGCGGGAGGAGCGTGACGAGTCTGTCCAGCATGGCCGGCCTCAGCGCGCACGGCCGGCCGAGGCCGGCGGGAACGGGACGGTGGCGGCGGACCGGTTCTTCACGCGGGTACCCGTGCGGGATCGATCGCGGGAAACGGGCCGGCACCCCCACAGTTCCGACGAAGCAGTATTGCGAATTTTGTCGCACGTGTCGCCTGGATATCGGCGAACACTGGTTCATCGGTTGCGATTGTCTGAAGATTGGCGGAAGCGGATGGGAATCGAACCCACCGTACGCTGTTGGCGTACCGCTGGTTTTGAAGACCAGGAGGGCCACCAGACCCCGTTCGCCTCCGCGGCCGGGGGTACGAGCCGGGCGGGGTGGGGTCAAGGCCGTCCCCCTGCGGCGGATCGCGCCGCGGGTCCGCCGCCCGAACGCCCGGATTCGTATTAATTCCGCCACACTGTTGTGGCCCTGCACCAGTCATGCCGTTCCTGAGACGCTCACGGACAGAGGAAGGCCCCACGCCGGTCCCCGAGAGGGGCATCGACGGGGCGGGCCAGGACGCGGCCCGGCCGGCCGCGGATCAGCAGGACGCGGGCACGCCCGCGGGCCCCGAGGCGTCCCTGCCGTCGTCCCTGCCGGCGTCCCAGCCGTCCGGCACGCCCCTGGCGGAATCGCTGCGGCCGGGCCCGCGCGGTCCCGGCTGGATCGGCGCCGCGATGGTGGTCACCGCCCTGGTCTCGGCGCTGGCGACCTTCCTGATCCTGGCCGGGGTGATCCGGGTGACGCCGACGCCGGCCTACGGCGTGACGCTGCTCGCCATCAACGCCGCCCTGGTGCTCGGCCTCGCGGTCATCATCGCCTGGGAGGCGCGGGTCTTCCTGCACGCCCGCAAGGCCAACGCCGCGGTGGCGCGCCTGCACACCCGCATCGTCGGCCTGTTCTCGCTGATCGCGATCCTGCCGACGATCCTGCTCGCCGTGGTCGCCTCGGTCACGATCGACCGGGGCCTGTCGCTCGGCTTCACCGACCGGGTCCGCGACGTGGTGCTGAAATCCGTGGAGGTGGCCGACGCCTACCAGGAGAACCAGTGCCAGAGCCTCGCCCGCGAGATCCGCATCCTCGCCGACGACCTCACCCGGGCCCGGCCGAACTTCGACGTGAACCGGGACTGGTTCCAGACCTTCCTGACCACCCGGGCGACCAATCTCGGGCTGCCGGTGGCGCAGATCATGCGCGGGCCCACCGAGGTCGTCGCCCGGGCCAAGATCGACGTCCTGAAGACGAACCGCCTGCCCTCGGCGGCGGCCTTCGAGGACGCGGCCAACTCCGCCGACCCGATCTGCCTCCTGCCCACCGAGGGCCGGGTCTTCGCCGCGCTGCTGCGCATGCCGGCCTACGACGACGCCGTGCTGATGGTGCAGCGGGAGGTGAGCCAGCTCGCCATCGAGTTCCCCGGCGTCTCCCGGGCGGCGGCGGCCGAGTACCTCACCTACGATTCGCTGCGCCGCTCGATCCAGATCACCTTCGCGTCGGTGTTCCTGCTGATCGCCCTGATCGCGCTGCTCTCGGCCGTCTGGTTCGGGATGAACTTCGCCAACCGGTTCGTGGCGCCGATCCGCCGGCTGATCAACGCCGCCGACCAGGTGGCGTCGGGCAATTTCTACGCCCAGGTGCCGACCAAGAAGACCAGCGGCGACCTCGCCCATCTCGGCGAGAGCTTCAACAAGATGACCCAGGAGCTGCGCCGCCAGCACGCCGGGCTGATCGCCGCGAGCGACCTGATCGACACCCGCCGCCGCTTCACCGAGGCCGTGCTGTCGGGGGTCTCGCCCGGGGTGATCGGCCTCGACGCGGCGGGCTTCGTCACCATCGCCAACCCGGCGGCCGAGCGGATGCTCGACCTGGACAGCGACGCCCTGGTCGGCCAGCCGCTGGGCCGCGCCGTGCCGGAACTCGCCCCCGTGCTCGCCGAGAGCGAGGCGCGCCCGCGCAGCCTGCAGCAGCAGCAGGTCCAGCTCACCCGGTCCCGGGGCGAGCGCACCATCACGGTGCGGGTCACGAGCGAGCAGGCGCAGGGGGCCTCCCGCGGCTCGGTGGTGACGCTCGACGACATCACCGACCTCGTCCAGGCGCAGCGCAGCTCCGCCTGGGGCGACGTGGCGCGCCGCATCGCCCACGAGATCAAGAACCCGCTGACCCCGATCCAGCTCTCCGCCGAGCGGATCCGGCGCAAGTACGGGAAGGTCATCACCGCCGACAAGGAGGTGTTCGACCAGTGCACCGCCACGATCGTGCGGCAAGTGGACGAGATCAAGCGCATGGTCGACGAGTTCTCGGCCTTCGCGCGGATGCCCAAGCCGGCGATCGCGCCGAACGACCTCACCGAGATCGCCAAGCAGAACCTGTTCATGATGCGCGTGGCGCACCCGGACATCGACTTCGCGTTCTCGGCCCAGGGCGGCGCGGGGAGCTCGGAGAAGATCGTGGCGGCCTTCGACATCCGGCTGCTCAGCCAGGTGATCACCAACATCCTCAAGAACGCCGTCGAGGCGGTGGTCGAGGTGCCGGAGGCCGAGCTCGGCAAGGGCAAGATCGCCTTGAGCCTCGCCGTCGAGGACGGGTTCGCGGTGATCGCCGTCACCGACAACGGCAAGGGATTTCCGGCCGAGGGGCGCCAGCGCCTGCTCGAGCCCTACATGACCACCCGCGAGGGTGGCACCGGACTGGGGCTTGCTATCGTCAGCAAGGTGCTTGAGGAGCACGGCGGCGGGATCGAGCTGAACGACAATCCCGCCGGCCGCGGCGGCCAGGTCCGGATGCGGGTCCCGCGCGAGCACGGGCCCGAGCCGGCGGCGGCGGCCCCTGAGACCCTACCCGTCACGACAGAGGAGAAGGGCGCCGCGCCGACGGCCCCCCGGATCGCGGAGATGCACGCATGAGCGCCGATATCCTGATCGTCGA
Organism: Methylobacterium sp. C33D; assembly: GCF_053345825.1. Classification (NCBI taxonomy): domain Bacteria; kingdom Pseudomonadati; phylum Pseudomonadota; class Alphaproteobacteria; order Hyphomicrobiales; family Methylobacteriaceae; genus Methylobacterium; species Methylobacterium sp. C33D. The sequence continues at coordinate 28,621 of NZ_JBKFAV010000017.1, read as the reverse complement.
CGACGAGGCCGACATCCGCGACCTCGTCGCCGGGATCCTGGACGACGAGGGCCACCGCTGCCGGACGGCCGGCGGCTCGGACGAGGCGCTCGCCGCCATCGAGGCGCGCCGGCCGCACCTCGTCTTCCTCGACATCTGGCTGCAGGGCTCCCGGCTCGACGGCCTGCAGGTGCTCGACCTGATCAAGGCCGCGAACCCCGACCTGCCGGTGGTGATGATCTCGGGCCACGGCAACATCGAGACCGCGGTCTCGGCCATCAAGGCGGGCGCCTACGACTTCATCGAGAAGCCGTTCAAGGCCGACCGGCTGATCCTGGTGGCCGAGCGGGCCCTGGAGGCCTCCCGGCTCCGGCGCGAGGTCCGCGACCTGACGGCGCGCTCCGGCGCCACCAACCGCATCGTCGGCACGTCGCTCGCCATCAACCAGCTGCGCCAGACCCTCGACCGGGTGGCGCCGACCAACGCCCGGGTGATGATCACCGGCGCGCTGGGCTCCGGCAAGGAGCTCGCGGCGCGCAGCCTGCACAAGGCCTCGGCCCGCGCGAACGGCCCGTTCGTGCTGCTGAACGCGGCGGCGATCCTGCCCGAGACCATGGAGGCGGAGCTGTTCGGGGTCGAGGGCGAGAGCGGCCGGCGGGTCGGCGCCCTGGAGGAGGCCCACGGCGGCACCCTCTACCTCGACGAGGTCGCCGACATGCCGCGCGAGACCCAGAACCGGATCCTGCGCGTCCTCGTCGACCAGAACTTCCAGCGGGTCGGCGGCACGACGCGGGTGCATGTCGACGTGCGCATCATCTCCTCGTCCTCCCGGGACCTCCAGGAGGAGATCGCCGCGGGCCGCTTCCGCGAGGACCTGTTCCACCGCCTGTCGGTGGTGCCGATCCGGGTCCCGGCCCTGTCGGAGCGCCGGGAGGACGTGCCCGAGCTGATCCAGTTCTTCATGGACAACATCTCGTCCCAGACCGGCCTGCCCAAGCGCCGGATCGCCGAGGACGCGATGGCGGTGCTGCAGTCGCACAACTGGCCGGGGAACGTCCGCCAGCTCAAGAACAACGTCGAGCGGCTGATGATCCTGACGCAGGCCGACCCGGAGCAGGAGGTCACTTCGGAGATGCTGCCCTCCGAGATCGGCGCCCTGGTGCCGACGACGCCCGGCGGCGCGGGCGGCGAGAAGCTCATGAGCCTCGCCCTGCGCGAGGCCCGCGAGATCTTCGAGCGCGAGTACCTCGTGGCGCAGATCGCGCGGTTCTCGGGCAACATCTCGCGCACCGCCGAGTTCATCGGCATGGAGCGCTCGGCCTTGCACCGCAAGTTGAAGTCCCTCGGCATCGGCCCGTGAGGGCGCGGCGCCGGCGCGCGGGTTGAGAGCGGGGCCGATCCGTCACGGATCGGCTGGAACGGGGGTTGCTTGCGCCCACGCTTTCACGTCGTCATGGTGTTTGTATACACGGCCCTGGACCGGATGATCGGACGATCCGGCCGGCGGCATACCCATCCCGGGCCCAGCGAGCCGGGACAACAAGAAGGCCAAGAAGATGGCGGGCGAACGCGCACAGAACCTTCAGGACACCTTTCTCAACCATGTCCGCAAGAACAAGATTCCGCTGACCATCTTCCTCGTCAACGGCGTCAAGCTCCAGGGCGTGGTGACGTGGTTCGACAATTTCTGCGTGCTGCTGCGCCGGGACGGGCACTCGCAGCTGGTCTACAAGCACGCGATCTCGACGATCATGCCGGGCCACCCGGTGCAGCTGTTCGAGCCGGACGAGACGGCCGAGAAAGCGTGAGGGTCGGCGGCCGCGGCGCCGAGCGGCGGCACCGGGGAGCGGGACGGGCCGCGGTGCCGCCGCGCGGCGGGGACGGGGGGAGACCCCGCCCGCCGGCGGATATCTGTGTCCGTTCGCGGCCGGCATCTTGGCCCGGCCCGCCCGCATCCCCATTCTGACACTCCGACCTCTCCAACGAAGCCGTCGCCCGGGGCGGCGGTGTCAAAGGCTGCATGAGCGAGACGCTGACGTCCGGCGAAGCCCGCCTCCAGGCGCAGGCCGCCCCCGAGGGCGAGATCGCCGCGGCGACCCACACCCTGGTGATCGGCCCCTATCTGGCGCGCAACGCCTACGGGGCCGGTCCGGGACAGGCCGTGCCCACCCGCTCCGTGGAGGCCCGCCTCGACGAGGCGACCGGGCTCGCCGCCGCGATCGAGCTCGACGTGGTCGAGAGCCTCGCGATCAGCCTGCCGCGGATCCGGCCCTCGACCTATCTCGGCAAGGGCCGGGTCGAGGAGATCGCCGGCCTGATCCGCGCCCGGGAGATCGGCCTCGTCGTGATGGACTGCGCCCTGTCGCCGGTGCAGCAGCGCAACCTCGAGAAGGCCTGGGGCGCCAAGGTCATCGACCGCACCGGCCTGATCCTGGAGATCTTCGGGCGGCGCGCCTCGACCCGCGAGGGCACGCTGCAGGTCGAGCACGCCCACCTCGCCTACCAGAAATCCCGGCTCGTCCGGTCCTGGACCCACCTGGAGCGGCAGCGCGGCGGCTTCGGCTTCCTGGGCGGCCCCGGCGAGACCCAGATCGAGGCCGACCGGCGCATGATCCAGGAGCGCATGACCCGGATCGAGCGCGACCTCGACGCCGTGGTGCGCACCCGCGGCCTGCACCGGCAGAGCCGGGCGCGGGTGCCGTACCCGATCGTGGCGCTGGTGGGCTACACGAACGCCGGCAAGTCGAGCCTGTTCAACACGCTGACCCAGGCCGAGGTCACCGCCAAGGACATGCTGTTCGCGACCCTCGACCCCACCGCCCGGGCGACCAAGCTGCCCCACGGCGAGACCGTGATCCTGTCCGACACGGTGGGCTTCATCTCCGACCTGCCGACGCCCCTGATCGCGGCCTTCCGGGCGACGCTCGAGGACGCCATCGAGGCCGACGTGCTGCTCCACGTGCGCGACGTCTCCCACGTCGATTCCGAGGCCCAGGCCGAGGATGTCGGCGCGGTGCTGCGCGAACTCGGCATCGAGACCAGCGCCGACCGGATCATCGAGGTCTGGAACAAGGCCGACCTGCTGGACGCCGACGAGCGCACCCGGCTCCTGAATCTCAGCGGCCAGGCCAAGGCCCGCAACGACCGGGACAGCGCCGCGCCGGTCCTGGTCTCGGCGCTGACCGGGGAGGGGCTCGCGGCGCTGACCAGCCGGATCGAGGCGCGGATCGGGCGCAACCGGGCGAGCTTCGCGGTGGCGCTGCCGCCGGAGGACGGCGCGGCCCTGAACTGGCTCTACGAGAACGCCGAGATCCTCGACCGCCGGTCGGAGGCCGACGGCACCCTGCACCTCGCGATCCGGATCGCCCCCGAGAAGGAGCCGCGCTTCCTCAACCGCTTCGCGGCGGCCCGGCGCCTCGGCCGGGGCGGTTGATGGCCTCGGGCAGCGCCGGCAACCCGACGCTCTCCGCGCTGCGCCCCGCGCGGGCTCCGGCCGAGCGCCGGGCGGATCCCGCATCCGACGACGAGGCGGTGCTGCGGGCCATGCAGGCCGGCGGCGGCCTGCGCCTGCTCGGCCTGCGGGTGGTGATCGTGCTGGTGCTGCTGATGGCGGCCCAGGCCTATGACGGCTCGCTGCACGCCCTGAGCCACTGGCTGATCCTCGGCCTGTACGGGCTCGGCACGGTCTGGTTCGGGCTCCGCGAGCGGGGCGGCGGCCCCGCGGCCAACGCCTACAGCTGGGCCGGCACCGGGCTCAATGCCGGCCTCGCCGTCTACGTGATCATCGAGCACATGCTGGCCGGCGGCGGGGCCGGGCTCGGCGCCGACGCGGTGAGCCGCCTGCCCGCCTTCCTGCTCCTGCTCCAGACCGGCCTGAGCATGCGGGTGGCGCAGACCCTGCTGTTCTGCGGGCTGGTCACCGTCTGCTGGAGCGCGGCCTTCCTGGTCGGCCTGGTCCATCCCGACCTGTTCCCGAACGCCGACACCTTCCCGACCGCGCAGGTCACCGGACTCGCCACCTTCATGGCGGCGGGACTCCTGGTTGTCGACGGCATGATCCGCCTGCGCGCCGCGGTGGCGCGGGCCCTGCGCATGGAGCACGAGCGCTCCCAGCTCGCCCGCTTCGTGCCCGGCACGGTCGCCCTCGACCTCGCCGCCGAGGACGGCGATTCCGGCCTCGGCATCCACCGGCGCCACGCCTGCCTGATGATCCTCGACATCCGCGGCTTCTCGCGGCTCTCCCGCGAGCACCCGCCCGAGGCCATGGTGACGGCCCTGCTGGCGGTCCGGGCGGCCGCCCAGGCGGCGGTGGCGGAGCAGGGCGGCCTCGTCGACAAGTACATCGGCGACGCGGTGCTGGTGCAGTTCGTCGTCGGCCATCCCGACGTCCAGGCGCGCGCGGCGCTCGCCTGCGCCCTGTCGATCCGCGACCGGATCGCCGCCCTCAACGCGGCCCGCGCCCGGGAGGGGCTGTTCGCCCTGCGGGTCGTGGTCGCCCTCCACGCGGGCGACCTGCTGGTCGGGGTCTTCGACGACGGAGTCCGGGCCGAGTACACGGTGCTGGGCCCGGCGATGAACGCCCTGGCGCGGATCGAGACGCAGGCCAAGGCGGCCGAGATCGAGCTCGCCGCCTCGGGAGACTTCCTGGACCTGCTCGGGGGCGCGCTCCCGGCGGGGATCCGGACCGTGCCGGTGCCGGACGCCGCCCTGCCGGAGCCCCTCACCCTGTCGGCGGTCGCGGTGGCGCCGGGCGCCTGACGCGGCTCCCGTCGGTCTCGGACGCCCTCCCGGCGCTCTCCCGGCGTCGCAGGGCGCCGGTATCGCGGGGATCGAGGCTGGCGCGCGCGGCGTCTTCTGCTACGCCCACCGTCTTGCGAGCCCACCGTGCGTGGGCGCGGTGCCACGAGGACGCGATGCGGGGATCGAAGCCGGGATCGAAGCCGGGATCGAGATCGGGATCGAAGCCGGGACCGGGCTGGCTGGGGCGGCTCGCCCTGGGGGCCGCGGCGACCCTGGCGGCCCTGGCCGCCGCGGGGCCGGCGCGGGCGCAGGACAAGCCGGCGCCGAAGGCGCTCCCGCCCCTCGTCTTCACCGGCATCCCCGACCAGGACGAGAGCCGGCTCGTCGAGCGTTTCGGCAAGGTCGCCGCCTACCTGGAGGCCGAGCTCGGCGTGCCGGTGCGCTACATCCCGGTGAAGAGCTACCCGGCGGCGGTCACCGCCTTCACCAACGGGCAGGTGCAGCTCGCGTGGTTCGGCGGCTTCACCGGCGTCCAGGCGCGCAAGGCCGTGCCGGGCTCCCAGGCGATCGCGCAGGGTGCCGAGGACGCCGCGTTCAAGACCTACCTCATCGCCAACGCCGCCACCGGGCTGAAGCCGGAGAAGGATTTCCCGACGGCCATCGCCGGAAAAACCTTCACGTTCGGCGCCCGCGCCTCAACCTCCGGGCGACTGATGCCCGAGTACTTCATCCGGCAGGCCTTCCCGGGGAAGACCCCCGAGCAGGTCTTCGCCCGCGTGGGCTTCTCGGGCGACCACACCCGCACGATCCAGCTGGTCCAGTCCGGCGCCTTCGCGGTCGGCGCCGTCGACTACTCGGTCTGGGACCTCGACTCGAAGGCCGGCAAGGTCGACCGACAGGCGGTCTCGGTGATCTGGGAGAGCCCGACCTTCCCCGACTACCAGTGGACCGTGCGGGGCGACGTGGAGCAGACCTACGGCGCCGGCTTCACCGACAGGCTGCGGGCCGCGCTGACCGGCATCACCGATCCGGCGATCCTGGAGCCGTTCGGGCGCTCAAGATTCATCCCCGTGACCAACGCGGCCTACGAGCCCCTCGTCGAGGTCGGACGCTCCACCGGCCTCCTGGACTGACGCGCGTGTCGGGCGGCGCGGCAGCCGGCGCGGATCCCGAGGCGGCCATCGTCCTGGCGAACGCCTCCGCGGCCTATGACGGGCGCCCGGTTCTGTCGGGCCTCGACCTGACCGTGCGGGCGGGCGAGCGGGTCGCGCTCATGGGGCGCTCGGGCGCCGGCAAGTCGACCCTGATCGGCCTGATCCACGGGCAGGCCCCCGAGCGGGTGGCGCTGGTGCCGCAGGCCGCCGCCCTGGTGCGCCCGCTCTCGGTGTTCCACAACGTCTACATGGGCCGCCTCGACCGGCGCTCGACCCTGCACAACCTGCGCACCCTGGTCCGGCCGGCGCGGGCCGACGTCGCCGCCGTGGAGGCGGTCCTCGACCGGGTCGGGCTCGCGGACCGGCTCTGGGCCCGGGCCGGGGAGCTCTCCGGCGGCCAGCAGCAGCGCGTCTCGGTGGCCCGCGCCCTCTACAACGGCCGGCCGATCCTGGTGGGGGACGAGCCGGTCTCGGCTCTGGACCGCCAGCAGGGCGGCCGGATCCTCGCCGAGCTGGCCCGGAGCCACGAGACCCTGATCCTGGCGCTCCACGACGTCGCCCTGGCCCTCGCCCACACCGACCGGGTCGTGGTGCTGGAGGCCGGCCGCATCGTCCTCGACGCCCCGTCGAAGGACCTCGATCCGGCACGCCTCAGCCCGTTCTACGAGGCCGCCTGATGCGCGCCGGATTCCTGCCGCGGCCGGGCTACGCGGCGGTGAGCCGCTGGTTCCTGGCGGCGGCGCTCGCCGGCCTGCTGGTCGCCGACCTGCAGGTCACGACGCTCCACCCCTTCGCCGACCTCGCCCGGCTGCTGGGCGGCCTGATCCGGCCCGACTTCCCCGCCGTGGAGGGCTGGAGCGTCGTCACCACCGTGGCTTTCGCGATGCTCGGCGTCGGGCTCGGGGCCGGGGCGGGGCTGCTGCTCGCCGTCCCGTTCGCCCGCTCGCGCGCCGTCCGGCTCGCCTGCGCGGGCCTGCGCGCCGTCCACGAGCTGTTCTGGGCGCTGCTGCTGATGCAGGTCTTCGGCCTGTCGGCGACCACCGGCGTGCTCGCCATCGCGCTGCCCTACGCGGGCATCTGCGCCAAGGTCTACGCCGAGCTGATCGAGGAGGCCGACCTCGCGGCGCTCCGGGTCCTGCCCGCGGGCACCGGCGCGCTCTCGGCCTTCCTGTACGGGCGCCTGCCCGAGGTGGCCGGGCGGATGCGCGACTACACCCTCTATCGCCTGGAATGCGGCCTGCGCTCCAGCCTCGTGCTCGGCTTCATCGGCCTGCCGACCATGGGCTTCGCCTTCGAATCCGCCTTCCGCCAGGGCCGCTACGCCGAGGCCGGGGCGCTGCTCCTGATCTTCTACGCGCTGATCGGCACGCGGCGGCTCTGGGTGCGTGCCCGGACCCTGCCGATCCTCCTCGTCGGGTCGGCGCTGGCGCTGCCGCCGGCCGTCGGCAGCGCGGCGATCGGCCCGAGCCTCGCCCGCTTCCTCGGCCACGACGTCGTGCCGGCGCCGCTCCGGGGCGCGCCGCTCGCCGAGCCCGAGACCTGGGCGCGGCTCTGGTCGTGGCTGCGCCCGATCCTGACCGAGCAGGTCCTGCCCGGCACCGCCCAGACCCTGATCCTGGCGCAGATCGCCCTGGCCGCCACCGCCCTCGGGGCCCTCGTCCTGTTCCCGCTGACCGCGCGGCGCTTCGCCGGCCCGGTCGGGCGGCCCCTGGGGCGGGCGCTCCTCGTGGTGGTGCGCTCCACGCCGGAATACGTGCTGGCCTATGTGGGCCTGCAGCTGCTCGGCCCCTCGATGCTGCCGGCGATCCTGGCGCTGGCGCTGCACAATGCCGGCATCGTCGCCTACCTGATGGGCCGGCACGCCGACGCGATCCCCTACCGGGCCGACGCGCCGCGGGGCCTCGACCTCTACGCCTACGAGACCGTGCCGCGGCTCTACGGGCAGTTCCTGGCCTACCTCCTCTACCGCTGGGAGCTGATCCTGCGGGAGAGCGCGATCTTCGGGATCCTGGGGGTCACCACGCTCGGCTTCTACGTGGACGCCGCGATCTCGGAACTGCGCCTCGACGTGGCCGCGGTGCTGATCGCCGCCACCGCCCTGATGACGGTGGCGGTCGACGCGTTCTCGCGCGCCTTGCGCCGCTCCCTGCGGATAGACGCCCTGCCGACCCGGCTGTCGGGTCCGCAGCCGATCACCGGGGCGGAGGGGGTGGACGGCTGAGCGGGGCGCCGCCGTCGTTGCGCGCGGAGCGAAGCGATCCAGCGGCGCCATGCCCGCCGATGCCGCGCTGCCCTGGATCGCCTCGCGACGCTCGCGATGACGGGGCTGGTCACCATGCTGCGGGCGGCCGCAAACAAGAACCGCCCGGGCCGCCTCACCACTTGTAGCTGACCTTCGCCAGCACCCGCCGGGCGTCGCCGTAGAAGCACGACACGTTCGACTGGCAGGAGGCGACGTAGCGCCGGTCGGCGAGGTTCGAGGCGTTCACCTGGAAGCGCCAGTTCTCGACATCGTAGTGCACCTGCGCGTCGAACAGCACGTAGTCGGGCACCCGCAGGGTGTTGCCGACATCGGCGAACGAGCTGCCGACATAGCGCACGCCGCCGCCGAAGCCGAAGCCGCGCCACGGCCCGAGCGGGATGGTGTAGTCGGCGAACAGCGAGGCCAGGGTCTGGGGGATGTTGACCGGCGTCTTGCCGACCCGCACCGGGTCGGGATCCCGCACGGTGGTGAAGTCGAACTTGGTGAACGAGGCGACGAGGTTGAGGCCGTCGGCGACGTTGGCCACGAGCTGCGCCTCGAAGCCGGTGGAGCGCACCGCGCCGAGCTGGGTGTTGAACAGCGTGTTCACCGGGTTCGGGGTGAGCACGTTGTTGCGGTGGATGTCGAAGCCGGCCAGCGTCAGGAAGTAGCCCTGGCCGGGCGGCTCGAACTTGACGCCGCCCTCGACCTGGTCGCCGGTGTCGGGCTTGAAGGCGCGGTTGTTGATGTCCGACCCGATCTCGGGCTGGAACGAGGTCGCGTACATGATGTACGGCGCGAGGCCGAAGTCGAGATTGTAGATCGCCGCCGCCCGGTAGGTGAAGGCGCTGTCGTTGCGGCCGTTGGTGTTGGCGGGGGTCAGGCGGTCGTAGACGGTGTTCTGGACGAAGTCCTGGCGGCCGCCGAGGATCAGGGTCAGCTCCGGCGTGAGCTTGATCTGGTCCTGGAAGTAGAGGCCGACCTGCTGGAACGAGTCGGCGTTGACGAGGTAGGGCGAGGCCGAGACCGTCTGCGGGCCGTAAGAGGGCGCGAAGATGCTGAGGTTCGGCCCGGGGAAGCCCGAGGCCTGGTTGTCGTGGATCTGGAAGTTCCGGTACTCGATGCCCATCAGGAAGTCGTGGCGGAAGAAGCCGTCGGAGAACTTGGCCTCGGCCTGCGTGTCGACGTCGAGCTGCGCGATCTTGGCGGAATCCCGGAACAGGTAGCGGCCGAGCTGCGTCTGCAGCGGGTCGGCGTAGCCGAGCTGGCCGATATACGAGTTCTGGTAGCTCTGCGTGTAGGCGTAGCGGGCGTTCTGGCGCACCGCCCAGGTGTCGTCGAAGACGTGCTCGAACTCGTAGCCGATGAAGGCCTGGTCGCGCCGGTAGGTGTTGAAGCCGGCATCGCCCACGTTGAGGGCGCGCGGGATGCGCAGGCCGAGCACGGTCGGCCGGGCCGTCCCGTAATAGGGCAGGAAGTTCGCCGTCACCGCCGTGTTGTCGTGCTGGAAGCTCGACAGGACCGTGAACTTGGTCGACCCGTCCGGCTTATAGGTGAAGGCCGGGGCGATGTAGTAGCTGTCGTCCGGCGCCCCCTGGACCTGCGTGCCGCCGTTGCGGGCGTAGCCGGTCAGGCGGGTGAACCAGTGCCCCTCGGCGTCGGCCGGGCCGCCGACGTCGAAGGCGGCGTAGCGCTGGTCGAAGGAGCCTCCGCCGACCTCGATGAGCCCGAACGGGCTCTCGGTCGGGCGCTTGCTGATCTGGTTGATCAGGCCGCCGGGATTGCCGGCGCCGAACAGCACAGCGGAGGGGCCGCGCAGCACCTCGATCCGCTCCAGCCCGAACGTGTTCACCCGGCTGTAGGCGAAGCCGTAGTTCAGGAGCTGCAGGCCGTTGAGGTAGAGGCCGTAATCGCTGACCACGAAGCCGCGCAGCTGGAAGAAGTCGAGGCGCGTGTCGGCGCCGAACGTGCCCGCGTAGGTGCCGGCGACGTACTGGGTCGCCTGGGTGAGGGTCTGGGCGTTCTGGGTGTCGAGCTGCTGCCGGCCGACCACGGTGATCGATTGCGGGGTCTCGATCAGCGGGGTGTTGGTCTTGGTCGCGGTCGCCGAGCGCCGGGCCACGTAGCCGTCGATCGGGCCGGTCGGGCTCTCCGCGCCGGGCCCGGGCGCCCCGGCGCGGACCGCGGAGGCCGGGCCGCCGCCCTGGCCGGTGACGCTCAGCTCCTCGAGCTGCACGCTGCCGCCGGCCGGCGGGTTGGCGCCGCCGCGGCGCGGCGCCGCGTCCTGGGCGAGGCTCGGCGCGGCCTGCGCCAGCACGGCGAGCGAGGCGCCGGCGAGCAGGGCGCGCAGGGTGGGGCGGGGGTGGGCGGCTCTCATGGTCCTTGCCGGATGCGACGCTGCGGGCAGCCGGCCGCGCGCGCCGGATTCGCCCCCGACGTCTCAGCCGCGCTGTTTAGAATTGTGACAAACTACTGTAATACTTGATCTTTCTATACACCCGACTACGGACAGCCGGGGCCGGCCGCAAGCGGCCTTCACGCGGAAGGCGACGGCTGTTGCCGTAGCGACACGTATCGGTGGTGCGGCGGAGTCGGTCCCGCGGGGCTACTTCACGCGGCCCGCGAGCCAGCCGGCGAGGACGTCCGCGACGGCGTCGCTGTTCGTCTCCAGCATCATCATGTGGCCGTTGCCGTGGAGGCCCTGGTCGGCCAGCCGGACCACGTCCGGCCTGGCGCCGGCCTGGGTCAGGAACGCGACGGTGCAGTCGTCGTAGGTCGCGTGGAAGGAGGCCTCCGCGGTCACCACCACGGTCGGCACCTTGGCGAGGTTCGGCAGGGTCCGGACCGGCTCGCCCTGCAGCCAGCAGCGGATCCGCCCGTCCGCGGGCTTGGTGTCCGGCCTGGTGTCCGGCTTGGAATCCGGCCTGGACTCGGATCCCTTGGCCTGCTGCGCCACGGTCAGATCCTCGGGCGCCCTGACCGGCGGGTCGAAGGTCAGCGGCATGCGGGTCAGCCCGTAAGCGCGGGCGCGCCCGTCGCCGGTCTTCTCCCAGAACTCCTTGCCGCCGCGGAACTGCACGTCGAAGAAGGGCGGGCCGTTCGGCTCGACGGCGACGTGCGCCTTCACGAGGTCCGGCCGCGCGTCCGAGGCCGCCCAGCCGAACAGGGCCGCCTGGCCGTGGGTGAGCAGGATCGCCGGCCCGATCCTGTCCAGGAGCGCCACCAGGGCCGGGTCGACCAGCTCCTCGGTCTGCTGGCTGTTGGCGAGGAACGGGACCTGGCTGGCGAAGAACTGGTCGAAGGCGGCGTTGCCCTGCACGCCGGCCCCGCCCGGCCAGCGGGTGTGGAGCTTGGCCTGCGGGTAGAGATCGTAGACCTCCGGGGCCGTGTGGGTGCGCTCCAGGCTGCGCGTGCCGAGCCGGTCGTACGGCCCGTAGACCTCCGGGTTGGTGCCCGAGCGCCCGCGCCCGACCTGATCGACCACGTAGACCTGGTAGCCCTTCTCGACGAAGCGCTGGACCCAGCCGGGGCGGCCGTCCGCGGTGGCGAGGTAGTTCACGCCGGTCTGGGCGAGGCCGTGCACCATCACCACCGGGTAGGGCTGCGTGACCCGGGCCGGGGTGCGCGACTGCACGAACATCTGGCCGACCATCACGGTCTTGTCGCCGAGCTTCTGATAGCGGCCGCCGATGTAGAAGTAGCCGGCGCGGGTCACCGGATCGGCCGGGCCCGGCTCCGCGGCTTGCGGCGGCGCTCCCGGCGGGGCGGGCGCCGGACTCCGGGGCGCGGCACTCGGGACCGGAGCACTCGGGGGCGCGGCGTTCGCAGGCGCCGGGGGCGGGGCCACGGGCTGGGTCGCGGGCTGGGACGGGACGGTTCCCTGGGCCCGGGCGGGGCCCGCGGCCGGTCCCGAGAGCAGCCCGGCCCCGAGCCCTGCGGCCAGCGCCAGCCCCTGACCGGCGCGCCGCGCCGCGCGGAAGCCGTTCGCGCGGTCGTTCGCGCGGTCGTTCGCGGTGCCGCCCACGCTGCCGCTGCCGGCCATGCCGTCTCTCCCGGATGCGCGCCGCTCCGCGCCGCGCTTATTGCGGGAAACGCAACGTTCGGCCAGCCAGGAAAGCTGCACGGTCCCGCGCGATCGCCCCGGGCCGGACGAAGCGTCGCGGTAACCTGAATCGCGGCCGAGCCCGGCCCTGCGCGCATGCCAGGCGCGACCGCGGCGGTGCTGGCGCGGCGTGGGCGGCGCGCCCACCTTGGGGAGACACCGGCGCCACCAGCGGCGCCCCCCGCCCGGATCGCCCGCGGCGGGGCGAAGCCAAGGACTCCCGCCGTGGATCCCGAAACCGCCAAGACCCTGGTCTCCGCCGCCCTGGTCGTGTCCATCACCCTGTTCAGCCTCGTGTCGCTCCGGGCGTTCGTCGCCCAGATCGTGGCCGACCTCCGCGACGCCGGATCCGCCCCGAAGGCCGTGCCGGTGCCGGTCCGCGCCGACCGCCGGGAACCGCCGCAGGGCTGACGAGGCGGCCTGACAGCGGCGCGACAGGCCCGCGCCGCCGCGACCGTGACGCGTTCGGAAGGGTGTCCGGAAGGGTGTCCGGCCCGGCGCCGATCAGGCGCCGTCCTGCCGGGCCCGCTCGCGCAGGATGAATTTCTGCACCTTGCCGGTCGAGGTCTTCGGCAACTCGCCGAAGACCACGTGGCGGGGGAGCTTGTAGGAGGCCAGCCGCCCCCGGCACCACTGGATCAGCTCGTCGGCCGTGGGGGCCGCGCCGGCTTTGAGCTCCACGAAGGCGCAGGGCGTCTCGCCCCACTTCGCGTCGGGCTTGGCCACCACCGCGGCCGCGGCCACCGCCGGGTGCTTGAACAGGGCGTCCTCGACCTCGATCGACGAGATGTTCTCGCCCCCCGAGATGATGATGTCCTTCGAGCGGTCCTTGAGCTGCACGTAGCCGTCCGGGTGCTTCACCCCGAGGTCGCCGGTGCGGAACCAGCCGCCCCTGAAGGCGGCCTGCGTGGCGGCCGGGTTCTTGAGGTAGCCGCGCATCACCACGTTGCCGCGCATCATCACCTCGCCGATCGTCGCCCCGTCGGCAGGCACAGGCTCCAGCGTCTCCGGGTCGCGCACGTCGAGGGCCTCGAGCACCGGGTAGCGCACGCCCTGGCGGGCCTTCTTGGCCGCTCTCTGGTCGGCCGCCAGCGCGTCCCAGTCGGCGTGCCACGCGTTGACCACCGCCGGCCCGTAGCTCTCGGTCAGGCCGTAGAGGTGGGTCACGTCGAACCCGGCCTCCGACATGCCGGCGAGCACCGCCTCGGGGGGCGGGGCGGCCGCCGTGAAGAAGGCGACGCGCCGCGGCAGGTCCCGGCGCTCCGCGTCGGGGGCGTTGATCAGCATCTGCATCACGATCGGCGCGCCGCAGAGATGCGTGACCCCGTGCTCGGCCATCAGCCGGTACATCGCCTCGGCCCGCACCTGCCGCAGGCAGACATGGGTGCCGGCCACGATCGACAGGGTCCAGGGGAAGCACCAGCCGTTGCAGTGGAACATCGGCAGGGTCCAGAGATAGACCGGGTGCTGACCGAGCCCGCCCGTGATGACGTTGCCGAGCGCCAGCAGCGCCGCCCCGCGATGGTGGTAGACCACGCCCTTCGGGTCGCCGGTGGTGCCCGACGTGTAGTTCAGGGTGATCGCGTCCCACTCGTCGTCCGGCAGGCGCCAGTCGTGCTCCGGGTCGCCCCCCGCCAGGAAGGCCTCGAAGTCGGTCGCGCCGAGGCGGGCGCCCGGGCCGTCGTACTCGGGATCGTCGACGTCGATGACGAAGGGCCTGTCGGCGAGCCCCTCCAGGGCCGCGGCGGCCGTCCCGGAGAACTCGCGGTCGGTGATCAGGACCTTGGCCTCGCCGTGCTGCAGGCAGAAGCGGATCGCGTCGGCGTCGAGGCGGGTGTTGAGGGTGTTGAGCACCGCCCCGGTCATCGGCACGCCGTAGTGGCACTCGATCATCTCGGGGGTGTTGGCGAGCAGCGCCGCCACGGTGTCGCCGCGGCCGATCCCGCGCGCCGCCAGCGCCGAGGCGAGGCGGCGGGCCCGGGCGTAGACCTCCCGGTAGGGCCGCCGCAGGGTGCCGTGGACCACCGCCACGTGGTCGGGGAACACCCGCGCGGCCCGGTCCAGGTAGAGCAGGGGGGTCAGCGGCTGGTGGTTGGCGGGGACGCGGTCGAGATCGCGGTCGTAGATCGTGTCGCGGGCCATCCCCGTCCTCCCGGCAAAGTGTTGCCGGGACAGTAGCTTGCCGGAACGGGCGCGATCAATCGGTCCGGCGGGGCTTCCGCACCGGCGGCCCCGCGCAACGCCCCGCGCTCGGTGGCCGCTCAGTGGCGCGGCTCGTCCTCGGGCTCGGGCAGGAAGCGGGCGAGTTCGAAGCCGATCTCGATCATCAGGTGCTCGATCCGGTCGGTGAGCGTCGGCCGGTGCAGGGCGCGGGCGAGGTCGCGCAGGGCGATGACGTGCTCGGCCATCCGGTTCACCACCCGCTCGCTCTGCACGAGGTTGGCGGCCTGCTCCTCGGTGCGGTCGATGGCGATGCCGCGCCCGCGGGTCGCCCCGCCGGCGGGGTCCCGCTCGATCCGGCCGCGCATCAGCAGCGTGCGGATCCCGGTGCGCGTGTCCTTCGTGCGGAACTCCGCCTCGACGGGACCGCCGGTCTCGGCAACCGCGTGCAGATAGCTCTCGATCCGGACGCGGTCCTCGGGATGGGTGCGGTCGAGGAAGGTCTCCAGGGACACGCCGGCGGCGGCCGCCTCGGGGTCCAGGCCGAGCAGATCCGCGAGCGGGGCCGAGAGCGCCAGCTGCCCCGCCCAGTAATCGTGGGCCCAGGTGCCCACGACGCCGGAGGCTTCCAGAATGGATTGCGGGATCGGGCCTTCGGACATGCCATTCCTCGATGGGGCGATCCTTGTCTTTAAACTTGAGGTTTTCACCCCCACCAAGCTCCTCGTCTCACCCGCACTCACGCTACGGTATCCGGGCGTCGCTGGGAAGGCTGTTAACCCTCTATATGCCAAGAATCTTAACTTGAAGTTTAGACTGCTGTCCTGCTGCCGCGCTGGGCGGGGACATCCGGATCGGACCGCGGTCTTAACGGCTCGTTAACCATGCCGGGCCCAACCTGTGCCCGGACATCCTTGGGTCACAGGATCGCGGCACGCCGCGAACCCCATACCTGAGGTTGGCACAGGCGGCGCGGCGACCGGCGGTTGCGGGCGCCTCGACGGATGCAGGGGCCTTCTGGAGGACGCCCGGGATGAAAGCGATCACCTTCGTCACGCAGAAGGGCGGCAGCGGCAAGAGCACGCTGTGCATCTCCCTGGCGGTGGCCGCCCGGGAGGCGGGCCACACGGTCTGCATCCTGGAGATGGACCGGCAGGCCACGATCTCCGACTGGCTGGACCACCGCACGGCCGACGGTCCCGAGGTGGCGCAGATCGACGCCACCCAGATCGACGCGGTGATGGAGCGCCTGCGCGACTCCGCCTACGACTACGTGTTCATCGACACGCCCGGCGTCGACTCCACCGGCACCCTCTCGGCGATCCGCGCCGCGGACCTGTGCATCATCCCGTGCCGGCCGACCCCCGCGGACCTGCGGGCGTTCAAGCCGACCCTGGCCGCCGTCTACCGGCTGGAGAAGAAGTTCGCCTTCGTGCTGAACCAGACCCCGCCGCGCTCCTACCGGGTCCGCGACGCCGCGGACGGGCTCGCGGTGCTCGGCATCCTGCCCGACGTGAACATCGTCGCCCGCACCGACCACCAGGACGCGATCGGCCTCGGCCAGGGCGTCACCGAGTTCAACCCCAAGGGCCAGGCCGCCGGCGAGGTCCGCCGCCTGTGGTCCTGGATCGAGCGCCGCACGCAGTCCCTGAGGACGGGCCAGCATGTCCAAGCCGCCTAAGCTCAGCCTCGCGGCGATCGTGGCCTCGGCGAGCCCGCCGGCCCGGCCCCAGGCGGCCCGGCCGCAGGGCGCCGAGATCGTGTCGCTCACCCTGGCGCCCCCGGCGCCGAAGCAGGCGGCCACGCTCAAGCAGCGCGCCCGCCAGATGTCGGTCTACCTGGAGCCGCCGGTCTACGACCAGCTGCGCGACCTCGCCTACGCCGAGCGGACCAAGATGCACGCGCTGATGCTGGAGGGCCTCGACCTGCTGTTCAAGCAGCGCGGCGCCCAGTCGATCGGGCAGCTCACCGACACGCAGTCCCGCTGAGGATCGGCCGGCCCGCACCGGCGCGGCCGTCCCGTCGCCGCGGCGGCGCCCCGGACGGACGAGGCGGATCGACCGGGGCGGATCGACCGGGGCGGATCGACCGGGGCGGCCTCCGCGCCTGCCCCGCGCCGAGCCGCCGCGACCCCGATCCCGCCCCGCGCCCACACGGAAAAGGCGAGTGCCGCGCGTCGGGACGGCGGAATGCGCCCGTCCATGGAATCTCGACAAACCTGATCCGGAGCAGAGACTTGCCCGCGGTTCCTCGCGCAGCGCTCGATATCCGGGCAGGCGGACGGCCGGCTTCCTGAACCCGGCCGCGCCCCATCGTTCAGGCTTCCTTTACGCGACCGCTACAAATCTGGGTGGACTGGTCGCGGCTTCGTGCACGCGGCCGGCTCCGGTCCGGTCGGGCCCCGGTCACGCGTAGAGTTTGGTGAACCCCACGATGGTGCGCACGACGCTTCCCCGGCCGGCGCGCCTCGCCCTGCGGCTCATGGCCGTCTCGGGCGTGGCCCTGGCCACGGCCAACTGCGCGACCTCGCCCCAGCAGAAGCTCGCCGCCGGGAACGGGATCGATCCGAAATACGGGGTCAAGGCGAGCCCGCGCCTCTACAACGAGGGCGACGTGATCCCGAAGGGCGGCGGCCGCCGCTACACCGGCAAGCCCTACGTGGTGGCCGGCCAGACCTACGTCCCGAAGGAGAATCCGAACGGTTACGTGCGCGAGGGGCTCGCCTCCTGGTACGGCGCGGCCTTCCACGGCCGCATGACCGCCAACGGCGAGGTCTTCGACCGCCACTCGATCGCCGCCGCCCACCCGACCCTGCCGCTGCCGAGCTACGCCCGGGTGACGAACCTCGACAACGGCTACTCGATGCTGGTGCGCGTCAACGACCGCGGCCCCTACCATGCCGGCCGCGTCATGGACGTGTCGGAGGAGGCGGCCGACGCGCTGGGCTTCCACCGGAAGGGCACCGCGCGGGTGCGCGTTGAGTATGTCGGGAAGGCCTCGGTGGCCGGCAGCGACGACCGCAAGCTCCTCGCCAGCCTGCGCACCGACGGCCGGCCGGCCGGCCGCTCGACCGTGATGGTGGCCGATCTCGGCCCGAACGAGGACACCGAGCGCTACACGCGCTCCGCCCCGGCCCTGGCCTTCAGGCCCGCCCAGGAGGCGGAGGAGGCCGAGAAGGAGACCGGGAAGGCGCCCGCCGAGGCCCCGGCCGCCCGGCCCGAGCGGACGGCGCCGGTGCGCGCGCCGATCGTGCTGGCCGCGGCCGCCGTGACGGTCCCGGCGGCCGTGCAGCCCACCGCGCCGCGGGTGCGCGAGTTCCGGCCCGGCCCCGTGCCGGCCGTCGCCGCCAGGGGCGGCCTCGGGGCCGGGACCCTGAAGGTCGCGGGTCTGAACCCGGCCGTCGCCCCGGGCCTCGCCCCGGCCGCGCCGCCGGCGCACGGTCACGCCGCCGGGAAGCCCGGCGCGAAAGCCGGACCGGCGGCCCGCCCGGCGCTCGCCGAGGCCCACGGCCGGGCGGCCCCGGCACCCGGGATCGTCAAGCTCGCCAAGGCGTCGTCCGGCCCGTCGTCCGGCCCGTCCTCCGCGCCGCACGGCAAATCCCCGGCCGCGATGCCGGTCTCGGCCAAGCTCGCCATGGCGCGCCTCGCCGCGGTGCCGGCCAGGGCGTCGGCCACGAAGGCCGGTGCGCCGGCCGCGACAGCCTCCGCGAGCGCCTCCGCCAAGACCGCCCCCAGGGGCCCCGCCGCCAAGGGGCCGGCCACCAGGACCGCCGCGAAGGCGGGACACGCCCGCCTCGCCGGGATCTACTGACGGCGGGACCGCCGCCCCCGACGCGGCGTCGGGGGCGGCGTCGATGCGGCATTTCGCGTTCGATCCGGCGCCGAAACCGTAATATGGTCACGCTTGTTATTGGGATACGGCCGGGACGCTTCCGGTCCGACGGCAGGCGCGGGACGGAACGGTGATGCGCAGACCCCTTCTCACCCTTCTCGCGGCCGCCTGCGCGCTGGGCGCCGGCCTCGCCGCCGCCGCCGCGCAGAGCTTCCAGACCGCGGCCCCGCACGCGATCCTGATCGACGCCGATTCCGGCTCGGTCCTGTTCGAGAAGGCCGCCGACGAGCGGTTCTCGCCGGCCAGCATGGCCAAGCTGATGACCACCGACATCGTGTTCGAGGCGCTGAAAACCGGCCGCCTGTCGATGGACACGGAGTTCACCGTCACCGAGGACGCGTGGAAGCGCGGCGGGGCCGGCGGCGGCGGCTCGTCGATGTTCGCGCAGGTCAACAGCCGCATCAAGATGTCGGACCTGCTGCGCGGCCTGATCGTGCAGTCGGGCAACGACGCGGCGATCACGATCGCGGAGAACATGGCCGGGTCCGAGGAGGCCTTCGCCGGGCTGATGAACCAGCGCGCCAAGGAGATCGGGCTGACGAACTCGACCTTCCGCAACGCCACCGGCTACTCGGCGCCCGACCAGAAGGTCACGGCCCGGGACATGGCGAAGCTCGCGCTGCACATCATCGACACCTACCCGGACTACTACAAGATCTTCTCCGAGAAGGAGTTCACCTGGAACAAGATCCGCCAGCAGAACCGCAACCCGCTGCTCGCCCTCGACATCGGCGCGGACGGGCTCAAGACCGGCTACCTGGAGGAATCCGGCTACGCGCTCACCGGCTCGGCGGTGCAGAACAGCCAGCGGCTCGTGCTGGTGGTCTCGGGGCTCAAGACCGCCCGGGACCGCGCCTCCGAGTCACGCAAGCTGATGGAGTGGGGCTTCCGCGCCTTCGAGCCGCGGCAGGTCTTCGCGCCGGGCGAGACCGTGGCCGAGGCCTCGGTGTTCGGCGGCCAGTCGGGCTCGGTGCCGCTGGTGGCGAAGAAGCCCGTGCGGGTGCTGCTGCCGCGGGGCTCCAGCGACCGGGTCAGCGCCCGGGCGATCTATACCGGGCCGCTCGTCGCGCCCGTGGAGGAGGGCCAGCGGGTCGGGATCCTGCGCGTCCAGCGCGGCGACACCGTCGCCCTCGACCAGCCGCTCTTCGCCGGCGCCGCGGTGGAGCCCGGCACCCTGTCGCAGCGGGCGATGGACGCGGCGCTGGAATTCGGCACCGGCCTCGTCCGCAAGGCCTTCGACCGGGCCGCGAAGGGCGGGGACAAGGGGACGGACAAGGGGACGGACAAGGGTGCTGCCGGGGCGGCCAACCCGTCGTGACGGCGCGCGCGTGACCGGGCCGGGTTCCGGGGATCCCGCCGCGGCGGGCGGCACCTTCATCACCTTCGAGGGCGGGGAGGGGGCCGGCAAGTCGACCCAGATCGCCCGCCTCGCCGCGACCCTGCGCGCGCGCGCGGGCCGGCCCGTCTGCGTGACGCGCGAGCCCGGCGGCTCGCCGCGGGCCGAGGAGATCCGCGCCGCGCTGCTCGACGGCGTCGCCAAGCCCTACGGCCCGTTCGCGGAGGCCCTGCTGTTCAGCGCCGCCCGGATCGACCACCTCGACCGGCTGATCCGCCCGGCTTTGCGCCGGGGCGAGACGGTGCTGTGCGACCGGTTCATCGACTCGACCCGGGCCTACCAGGGCGCCGCGGGCGGACTCGATCCGGAGACCGTGGAGGCGCTGGAGCGGGTCGTCGTCGGCCCGACCCGGCCCGACCTCACCCTGATCCTCGACCTCGCCCCCGAGGCCGGCCTCGCCCGCGCGGCCGGGCGCGGCGCCCGGACGGGGCAGGGGGCCGACCGGTTCGAGGCCGAGGCCCTCGACTTCCACGTCCGGCTGCGGGAGGCGTTCCTGGCGATCGCCCGGGCGGAGCCGGGCCGCTGCGCGGTGATCGACGCGTCCCGCGACCCCGACGCGGTCGAGGCGGCGATCCGCGCCGCCGTCGCGTCCCGGCTGCCGGCGCTCCTGCCCGACCGGCCGGCGGGAGCGGGCCGGAGCGGCGACGCGGCGTGAGGCGGCGCGAGCGGGCCCTTTCCCGGCCCGACCGGTCCCATCCTGGCCGGTGGCCGTGTAAGCAGCCGCTGCGGCGGCCCCCGCGGGCGCGCCGACCGGACCGGAGCCCCTCCGGTCAGCCCCGTGAGATCCGCCCCGTGAGAGCCGCCCCGTGAAGCCCATCGACCGCGCCGCCGACGACGTCGAGCCCGGGGACCTCGCCGGGATCCCGCGCCCGCGCGAGACCCTCGGGCTCGTCGGCCACGCCGCCGCGGCCGACGCCTTCGCGGCCGCCATCGCGGCGGGGCGCCTGCACCACGCGTGGCTGATCGGCGGCGCCCCCGGCATCGGCAAGGCGACCCTGGCCTACCGGGTCGCCCGGCGCCTGCTCGCCTACCCCACGGGCGGGGGCCCGGCGGGCCTCGACGTGCCGGCGGGCGACGCCGTCCTCGGCAAGGTCGCGGGCCTGTCGCACCCGAATCTCGTGGTCCTGCGCCGCCACCGGAGCGCCGGCGCCAAGACGCTGCCGACCAAGATCTCGGTCGACGCGGTGCGCCGCGCCCTCGACCTGTTCGCCGCGACGGCCGCGGATTCCGGCTGGCGCGTCTG
Source organism: Methylobacterium sp. C33D (assembly GCF_053345825.1). Taxonomy (NCBI): domain Bacteria; kingdom Pseudomonadati; phylum Pseudomonadota; class Alphaproteobacteria; order Hyphomicrobiales; family Methylobacteriaceae; genus Methylobacterium; species Methylobacterium sp. C33D. The sequence goes on along the minus strand of NZ_JBKFAV010000017.1, from coordinate 7,714 downwards.
CATCCTCGACAGCGCCGAGGACCTGAACGCCAACGCCGCCAACGCCCTGCTCAAGGTCCTGGAGGAGCCGCCGCCCCGCGCGCTGTTCCTGATCCTGTCCCACCAGCCCGGCCGGCTGCTCCCGACGATCCGCTCCCGCTGCCGGGCGCTGATGCTGCGCCCGCTCCCGGCCGAGGACGTCGCCCGGGTGGTGCGCGGCCTGCCCGAGCCCTTCGCGCAGCCCGACGAGACCGCCCTGGCCCGGGCGCTGGCCCAGTGCGAGGGCTCGGTCGCCCGCGCGCTCGCGATGCTCGATCCCGTCACCGCCGGCCTCGTGGCCGAGATCGAGACCCTGCTGGCGCGGGCGCGCACGCCCGACTGGGGCCGGGTGCTCAAGCTCGCCGAGACCCTGGCGGGCCGCGACGCCGAGGCGCGGTTCGAGGCCGCCCAGGACGCGGTGCTGCGCTTCGTCTCGGCCGAGATCGACCGGCGCCGGGACGAGCCCCCCGCCCGCCTCGCGGCCCTGGTCGAGGTCGCCGACCGGTTCGGCCGCGCCGCCCGGGAGGCGGCGATCTACAACCTCGACCGGCGCCCGGTCGTGCTGTCGCTGTTCGGGGATCTCGCGGCCGTCGCGTAGGCCCGTCCTCGCCGCCCGCCCCCGAGCCACGTCCCGAGATCCGCCCCGGAAGCCGGCTCGAGATCCGGCTCGAGATCCGGCTCGAGATCCAGCTTGGAACCGTCCGGCCCCGGCCCCGTTGTCCCGCCGATGACAGCATACTGTCATCTTGACAACACCCTGCCGCGAGGACCCGCCCCATGGAGCCCGATCCACCCAGGACAGTGCGCGGCCGCGACCGGACGCGGCAGGCCCTGTCGGATCTCGTGGTCGCGGTGTTCCGCCTCAACGGCGACCTGCTCGCGGCGGGCGACACGCTGGTGCAGGACCTCGGGCTGACCAGCGCCCGCTGGCAGGTGCTGGGGGCCATCGCCCTCGCGCCGGCGCCCCTGCCCGTCGCCCACATCGCCCGCAACATGGGCCTCGCCCGCCAGTCGGTGCAGCGCCTGGTCGGCGAGATGCGGGCGGACGGGCTGATCCGGCTCGCGCCCAACCCCCATCACCGCCGCGCGCCCCTCGTCGCCATGACCCCGCGGGGCGCCGACGCCTACGAGCGGGCGATGGCGCGCAACGCCCTCTGGTCGGACGGGCTCACCGAGGGCCTCGCGCCCGAGGCCCTCGAGGCCGCCGCCGCGCTCCTGCAGAGCCTGCAGCGGCGGATCGACGCCTCCCACGGCGCCATCGCGTCGATCGCCGGCACGGCCCGGGAACAGGGCCCCGGTGAGCGCCGGGACGGGGGCCGGCAGGAGTACCCGCAAGAGATCCCGCAAGAGACCCCGCAAGAGACCCGACAGGAGACCCACGGATGACCGACGCCGACGCCGCACCGGGCTACGACACCGACGTGATCGTCGTCGGCGCGGGCCCCATCGGCCTGACCGCGGGCTGCGCCCTGCGCCATCACGGCGTGCCGTGCCTGCTCCTGGAGCAGCGCACGGCGGTCAGGGCGTACTCGCGGGCCAACAATCTCTGGGCCCGCCCGCAGGAGCTGCTCGCCGGCATCGGCCTGCGCGACGCCCTGGCGGAGAACGCCCACGCGATCCGCACCATCAACTTCTTCGTCAACGGCGCGCCGACGACGCCCATCCCGATCGCCGACGTCGCCAGCCCCCATCCCGACGTCCTCTACAGCGGGCAGGACGTGATCGAGCAGACCCTGACCGCCGCGTTCGAGGCCCGCGGCGGCCGGCTGGAGCGGGGCTGCACGGTGACCGGCATCGACCAGGACGGGGCGGGGGTCACCGTGACCCTCCGGCGGGGCGCGGACGGGCCGGAGACGCGGCTGCGCGCCCGCTACTGCGTGGCCGCCGACGGGGCCCGGAGCACGATCCGCGCCCGGCTCGGCCTGGATTTCGAGCCCGAACGGCTCGCGGGCTGCATGAACCGGCAGGTCGACGCCCGGCTGTCCTGGCGCCGCGGGTCCGAGCCGGACCAGCTCTGGTTCTTCTACTACCCGCGCGGCTTCGCCGGCATCATGCCGGTCTGGGGCGGCTACCACCGGCTGTTCTTCCTGGCCGACGACACCGGCGTGCCGGACCGCGACCCGACGCTCGACGAGATCCAGGCGCTCGCCCGGGAGGTCTCCGGCGACGAGACCCTCGCGCTGAGCGACCCGCAATGGCTCACCCACAGCCGCTTCGCCTACGGGGTCTCCCCCGGCTACGCGCGGGGCCGCGTGTTCCTGGCGGGCGATGCCGGGCACCTGTCGCTGCCGATCGGGGGCCAGGGCATGAATGCCGGCCTCCACGACGCGGTCGAGATCGCGTGGCGGCTGGCCATGACCCTGCGGGGCGAGGCGGCGCCCGCCATCCTCGACTCGTACGACGGCGAGCGCGGCGGCGAGCACGCCCGGCTGAGCGCCCAGCAGGTGCGCGGGTTCCGGTGGACCGTCTACCGGGGGCCCGTCACCGACACGGTGCTGGGGCTGGCCGCGAAGGCGCTGCCCAACCTGGGCTCCCTGCTGCAGGGCACGGACGACATGCAGCAGATGGGCGTCGCCTATCCCGGGAGCCCCCTGAACGCGGATCACCTGTCCGGCCTGGCGAACGTGGCGCACCTGCTGCGGCCGGGGCCGAGGCCGGGCCAGCGCGCGCCGGACGCGCCGGTGACGCGGGACGGGGCGCGCACGCGCCTGTTCCCGTTCCTCTACAACCCGGACGGGTGGACGACGGGCTGGGCGCTCCTGTGCTTCGACGGACGATCCCCGGAGGCGGGTCCCGCCCTGCTGGAGGCGGTGCGGGCCGTCGCGCCCTGGCCCTGGCTGCGTCCGCGGCTCGTCCTCGCCGGCCCCCTGATCGCGGCGGACGTACCCGTCCTCTCGGACCTGGACGGCCGGGCGCACGGCGCCTACGGGCTGGAGGGCCAGCCGGCGCTCGTGCTGGTGCGCCCGGACGGGCACATCGCCTTCCGCGGCGGCGCGGACCGGACCGACCGCCTGATCGCGTACTGCCGCGCGCTCTTCGCCGCGGCGGACCGGGAGGCCCGGGACGGGGCGCGGCCGGAGGCGGCGCTGGCCGGGTGAGGGCGGCGCCCCCCGCGGCCCCGGCGGCCGCCCGCGGGGGCCGCCCGGATCGCGTTCCGACGGCGGCTCGCGTGCCGGCCCCGATCGTGCCGCGGCGGTCCGGAAGACAGGGGTCTCCGCCCGGGACATCCGCGCCGCGCCTCCTCTCCCGACGGCACGCGGGCCTCTCCGAGAGCCGCACTGAGAAGCCCAGGCCGGCTAAACCCGACCTCGGCGGCGCGGGGACCCGCGCGGCCCGCCGGTCGATACGGGTCCGCACCGGCCCCGCGCCTTGACAATGTTCCTATTTTGTGCTTCATGACCTGACCTGTCCGCGGCGTCCCGGGAGCGATCCCGGGGCGTCCTTCGGGGGCCCGCCCGGTGGCTGACCGTGCGGGTCCGGGGACGGGGCGGCGCCCGCGTCGGTGGCTTCTCAGCCGCCATCGCCCCGGGCGGCGGACCGGTGCGGGGCGTGCCTCGGACGCGGGCGTGAGACCGGGCGGCACTGTGCCCGGCGGGGTGAGGAAATGCCCCCGCGCCGACCCGCCTCTGGGCCGACCCTGAGCGACCTGCGGACCCGCCCACCACGAGGCGGGGGACGGCTGGAAGGCCACGGCGCCGATGCGGGTTCCGGAGGTGCGGGCACGGCGTGCAGGCACCTCGACCGAGACCGCTAACGGGGAGTCGCAGGACCGGGACGTCGGAGACGCCGCGACGAGAAAGACGGCACCGAACGGGGCAGGCGCCCGGCCGGTGCCGCGGGGCGCCGCGGGGATCGGATCCCGCGCGTATCTGGCCGACACCTGGGTTCCCGCGGCGTCCCGCGTCCCTCGTGTGGTCTCCCGGGCCATGCCCCCGGCGCCAGACGGCGCGCGGGGACGATAACGCGTGTCCGCGGCGGGTGAAGCGTCACCGGCCGACCGGCCCCGGCCGGGCGCCGCGCCGGCGGGCCGCGACGGTTGCGTCCCGGCGCCGGCCGCGCGACAACGCGGGCAGCTTCCCGCGCTCATCCGGAACACCACAGACGTGACGTCCAACGCCCCGGCGAACCCCCGAAAGACCTTCGGTCTCTCGACCGCGATCTCCTACCCCAACGGCGCGCCCCATATCGGCCACGCCTACGAGGTGATCGCCGCCGACGCGATCGCGCGCTTCCACCGCCTCGACGGCTACGACGTGCTGTTCTCCACCGGGACCGACGAGCACGGGCTGAAGATCCAGCAGGCCGCGACCCGGGCCGGCACCACGCCGCGCGCCTACGTCGACGGCACGGCCGCCCGGTTCCAGGCCATGGCCGACCGGATGGACTGCGCCTACGACCGCTTCATCCGCACCACCGAGCCCGACCATTACGCGGCCGCCCAGGAGATCTGGCGGCGGATGGAGGCCAACGGCGACATCTACCGCGACAAGTATGCCGGCTGGTACTCGGTCCGCGACGAGGCCTACTACGACGAGGCCGAGACCCGGCTCCTGGAGGACGGCAGCCGCCGCAGCCTCGCCACCGACACGCCGGTCGAGTGGATGGAGGAGGAGAATTTTCTTTTTCGTTTGTCCGCCTACCAGGATCGGTTGCTGAAGCTCTACGAGGAGCAGCCCGGCTTCATCGGGCCGGACACCCGAAAAAACGAGGTGGCGAGCTTCGTGCGCTCCGGCCTCAAGGACCTGTCGGTCAGCCGCACCAATTTCGACTGGGGCGTGCCGGTGCCAGGGCATCCGAACCACGTGATGTACGTGTGGGTCGACGCGCTCACCAACTACCTGACGGTGACGGGCTTCCCGGACGAGTCTAATCCCAAAAAGAAATTCTGGCCGATGGATCTGCACATCATCGGCAAGGACATCGTCCGGTTCCACGCGGTCTACTGGCCGGCCTTCCTGATGTCGGCCGGGCTGCCGCTGCCCAGGCGGGTCTTCGGCCACGGCTTCCTGCTCTCCAAGGGCGAGAAGATGTCGAAGTCGCTGGGCAACGTCCTCGACCCGTTCGAGCTCGCCGACACCTACGGGGTCGACCCAGTGCGCTACTTCGTGCTGCGCGAGGTGCCGTTCGGCGGCGACGGCAGCTACAGCCACGAGGCGATCATCGGCCGGATCAACGCCGATCTCGCCAACGATCTCGGCAACCTCGCCCAGCGCTCGCTCTCGATGGTCGCCAAGAACTGCGACGGCGCGGTGCCGGATCCGGGCGCCCTGGACGCGGCCGACACGGCCCTGCTGGCCCAGGCCGATGCCCTGCCGGCGCGGGCCCGGACCCTCATGGGCGAGCTCGCGCTCCACACCGTCCTGGCGGAGATCTGGGCCGTGGTCGCCGAGGCCAACCGCTACTTCGCCGCCCAGGAGCCGTGGAAACTGCGCAAGTCCGACCCGGCGCGGATGAGCGCGGTGCTCTACACGACGCTGGAATCCCTGCGCGTCTTCGGCATCCTGACCCAGCCCTTCGTGCCGGGGGCGGCGGCCAAGCTCCTCGACCTGCTGGCGGTGCCGGCCGACCGGCGCGGCCTCGCCGATGTAGGGGAGGGGGGCCGGCTCGTGCCCGGCACGGCGCTCCCCGCCCCCGCGCCGATCTTCCCGCGCTTCGAGCGCCCCGAGAATCCGGCCGCCTGACGGCCCCGAGACCCGATGCTCATCGACAGCCACTGCCATCTCGACTTCCCGGACTTCGCCGCCGACCTCCCGGGCGTGATCGCCCGCGCCAGGGCGGCGGGCGTGACCGGCATGCTCACGATCGCCACCCGGGTCGCCAAGGCCGACACCTACCGGGCGATCGCCGAGGCCCATCCCGAGGTCTGGCACACGGTCGGCACCCATCCCCACGGGGCCGCCGAGGAGCCTGACGTCGCCGCCGAGACGATCGCGGGCCTCGCGCAGGCCAGCCCGCGCTGCGTCGGGATCGGCGAGGCGGGCCTCGACTACCACTACGCCGACGCCGCCCCCGAGGCCGTGCAGGAGCGGGTGCTGCGCGCCCATATCGCGGCGTCCCGCCTCGCCGGGGTGCCGCTCGTGATCCACGCCCGCGACGCCGACGACCACATGGAGCGGGTGCTCGCCGACGAGATGGGCCGGGCGCCGTTCCGGGCGGTGCTGCACTGCTTCTCGTCGGGGCGGCGGCTGGCGGAGGCCGGGGTGGAGCTGGGGCTGTACGTGTCCTTCTCGGGCATCGTCACCTTCCGGCGCTCGCACGACCTGCGCGACATCGCCAGGGCCGTGCCCCTCGACCGGATCCTGGTGGAGACCGACGCGCCGTTCCTGGCGCCCGAGCCCCACCGGGGGCGAACCAACGAGCCGGCCTACACGGCCGACACCGCCCGGTCACTGGCCGAGACCCTGGGGCTGACCGCCGAGGATCTCGCCCGGACCACGACGGCGAACTTCTTCACGCTGTTCGACAAGGCCGCCGGAACGGCTCCGGGCGCCGCGTGACGCGTGACGAGCGGGAGATCCGGATGGCGAGCCTGACCCTGCGCATCCTCGGTTGCGGCTCGTCCGGCGGGGTGCCGCGGGTCGGCAGCGGTTGGGGCGCCTGCGACCCGGGGGAGCCGCGCAACCGCCGGCGGCGCTGCTCGATCCTGGTGGAGCGCGCGTCGGGGGCGGGGCGGACGACGCTCCTGGTCGACACGTCCCCGGACCTGCGCGAGCAGCTCATCGACGCCGGCGTCACGCGCCTCGACGGGGTGCTCTACACCCACGCCCACGCCGACCACACCCACGGGATCGACGACCTGCGGCCGCTGGTCATCGCCATGCGGGCCCGCATCCCGGTCTATGCCGACGGCCTGACGCGGTCGCTGCTCACGACCCGGTTCGGCTACTGCTTCGAGACGCCCCCCGGGAGCGCCTACCCGCCGATCCTCGACCTGCGCGACCTCGCCGCCGGCCGCGACCTGACCCTGGAGGGGGAGGGGGGTGCGATCAGCGTGGAGGCGCTCCCGGTGGAGCACGGCAACGAGGCGGCCCTGGGCTTCCGCTTCGGCGCGGCCGCCTACATGCCCGATGTCAGCCTGATCCCCGAGGCGAGCCTCGCCCGGCTCCGCGGTCTCGACCTGCTGATCATCGACGCCCTGCGCGATACCCCGCACCCGACCCACTTCTCGGTCTCGGACGCCCTCGCGCTGATCGAGTCGGTCCGCCCCCGCCGGGCGGTCCTCACCAACCTGCACACGGATCTCGACTACGGCGCCCTCGCGGCGCGCCTGCCGGAGGGCATCGTGCCCGCCTACGACGGCATGACCCTGAGCCTCGAGGCTTAGCGCGCCCGCCGGGAGCGCGAATCGGGCGTCACACGCCTGTCGTCGGCCGAGTCCAAGAAAATCGGCTTCCCGGCCAACAAGCCTGTTGACGGCCGGGAACCGTGGATCTATACCCCGGCTCATCGGCGCCGGCCGCGGAAGTGGACCGGGCGCTGAGCCATCTTCTGACAAGCGGCGGGATTGGCCGGCGGGATTGCCGGGCGGTCTTCTGTTTGCCTCTGATGAGCCTCGGGTGACCGGGGCGTTCTTTGACAAGTTGGAATGAGGAAGGGAGACGCGGGCGGCGTTTGTCCTTGCGGCCGGGTCTTAGGGCCTGGCGTGAGTAGACTTGTGCCGATCTGTTGTTCTTCTTTCTGAGCTCACCGACGGGTG